>JABIRQ010000006.1 GCA_018699755.1 Rhodospirillaceae bacterium
CGCGTCGTCGCTCAGCGCCTTCTTGTAGGCGCGGATCGCATCGTCCAGTCCTTCGGGCAGACAGCCCGCGACCGTGCGCTCGAATTCCGCCTTGCGCGCGCCCGGCAGGGCATCGCGCCGCTTGGCCCAGCCTGCGTTCGTCTCGGCGCCCTTGGCGCCGATCGCGCGCCACGAGGCGATGATGTCGTCCGGCAGTTCGAAGGGCTCGGCATTCCAGCCGTAGGCGGCGCGCGCCCCGGCGATTTCCTCCGCGCCCAGGGGCGCGCCGTGGGAGCCGGCGGTGCCCGCTTTGCCCGGCGCGCCGTAGCCGATGGTCGTGCGGCAGAGAATGAGAGAGGGGCGGTCCGTCTTCTTCGCCCGCGCTATCGCGGCCGAGACGGCAGCGCCGTCATGGCCGTCGACCGCTTCGGCATCCCAGCCGCTGGCGGCGAAGCGCGCGGCCTGGTCGTCGGAAACGGAAAGGTCGGTCGGCCCGTCGATCGAGATGCGGTTGTCGTCGAACAGCACGATCAGCTTGCCGAGCTTCAAATGCCCGGCGAGGGAAATCGCCTCATGGCTGATGCCTTCCATCAGGCAGCCGTCGCCGACGACGGCATAGGTATGGTGGTCGACCATGTCATCGCCGAAGCGCGCCGCCATCAGACGCTCCGCCAGCGCCATGCCGACCGCGTTGGCCAGGCCCTGGCCCAGCGGCCCGGTCGTGGTTTCGATGCCCGGCGCGTGGCCGTATTCCGGATGGCCCGCCGTGCGGCGGCCGAGCTGCCTGAAATTGCGGATCTCGTCCATCGTCATGGCCTCGTAGCCGGTCAGATGGAGTAGCGCGTAGAGCAGCATGGAGCCGTGCCCGGCGGACAGCACGAAGCGGTCGCGGTCAGGCCAATCCGGATCTGCCGGATCGAATTTCAGATGGTCGGCGAAGAGAGCGGTGGCCGCGTCGGCCATGCCCATGGGCATGCCGGGATGGCCGGATTTCGCCGCTTCGACGGCGTCCATGGCCAACACGCGGATGGCGTCGGCCATGCGCTTGCGCTCGACCGTATCCGAGGTCGGAGCGGAACCGGAAGGGGATGCGTCATTCATGATGGTTGGGCCGGTTTTCGTCGGCGGAGTGGGGCGGAAAGAAACGGCATGTCCCGGGGCGGCCCAACCCGCCGCTTGCGCCCGCCCAGCGGGGACGAGGCAACATGACGACGGCATGACGGCCCGTCAACCGGACTCTGAACTTGACCCGAAACGGACCGAGAACCGGTCACTGCGGGACCGTGTTGCGCCGATTCCGACCTGTCACTATTCTCCGGCTGTCCCGTTGTCCCGATCCCGTGGAGCCCATGGCCGCAGCGCAAGGCATGTCCCGTCTCGAATCGGCCACCCGCCGCCTGGAGGAATCCGTGGCGCGCCTGGAAAGCGTGATCGACGACCGGGTCGCGGCCGAGACCACAATGGTTTCGGAGGAGGAGTACGACAGCCTCAAGCAGGCGACCGTGGCGGTCTCCGACCGACTCGACCAGGTCATCGTCCGTCTCCGCCAAGTGCTGGAGGCCTGAGGTGGCGCAGGTCAGCGTTTCGATCAACGGTCGCGGATATCAAATCTCCTGCGACGCGGGCCAGGAAGAACATTTGGCGCGTCTGGCCGAATACGTGGACAAGAAGGTTTCCGAATTGGTCTCGGGCATGGGTCAGGTCGGCGACAATCGTCTTCTGGTGATGGCCAGTCTGTTGATCGCCGATGAGCTGGCCGAGTCCTACGGAAAGCTGCGCGATGTCGAGGGCGACGGCGCCCTGGCGGAAGAGGCCGAAAAACTCGCAGATAGTCTGGCCACCAGCATCGACGCGCTGGCGTTGAGGCTGGAGACGGTTGCCGAGAAGCTCGAGCATCCCTAGGTTCAGCATGGGGCGTTGCTGCGCGGCCCGTTAGGTTCTTTATTCTCCTGGGGCCAATGATGTTCTCCAGGGAGCTGTCCCTGCCGGAGCCGTGGTTCCGGTATATGGCGCCCACCTACTTCGGTAGGTCCCGTTGGAGTCTCCGAACCGACGACCATTGTGGCGCGCCCCACTTTCGTGCCGGAGCCATCCGTGAATTTGATCGCGAGGAAATCCGCCCTGCGCAAGACGGCGTCGGAGCGCCGCGCCGCTCTGACCTCGGCTCGGCGCGCGGCTGCGTCCGAGACCCTGGCCGAACGTTTCCTCGCCGCCGTGCCCGTCAACGCCGGCGCCGTCGTGTCCGGCTACTGGCCGGTCGGTGACGAACTCGATCCGCGGCCTCTGATGAA
>JABIRQ010000459.1 GCA_018699755.1 Rhodospirillaceae bacterium
GGCGGGCAGGCCGGGTCCGTCGTCCTCAACCGCCACGACCAGGATTCCGCCGTCGGCGCGGGCTTCGATCCGCACCCGCTGAGCAGCCCATTTGCAGGCGTTGTCCAGGAGGGTGCCGAGCATCTCGTGGAGATCCTGCCGCTCGCCCCGGAAGGCGATCTCCCGGGGCACGTCCGATGCGATGTCCAAGCCGCGCTCGCGATGGACCTGGGCCATGGTGCGAAGGAGCGCGCCGATCTCGGGCGCAAGGGGCGTGCGCTGGCCCGGCACGCGCGTCGTGCCGGCGGCCCTGGCGCGGGCGAGGTGGTAGTCGATTTGGCGGCGCATCAGATCGGTCTGCCGGCGCAGGCTATCGGCTCGTGCCGCCTCTTCCCCGGCGGCGAGGTCGGCGGTCTCGTTGGCGAGCACGGCCAGGGGCGTCTTGAGCGCGTGGGCCAGGTTGCTCGCCTGGGTGCGGGCGCGCGCGACGACTTCGGCGTTCTGCTCGAGCACGGCGTTGAGCTCGGCCACCAACGGTTCGATCTCGGAGGGGAAATCGCCGGCCAGGCGCTCTGCCCGCCCGGCGCGCACCGCGGCGAGTCGCTCGCGCAGGCGGTGTAGCGGGCGCAGGCCGAGGACGACTTGCAGGGCGGCGGCGAGGGCGAGCCCGGCGCCCAGCACGCCGAGCGAGGCGATCAGGGTATGCTCGAATCGCTCCAGCGGCGTGTCGAGGAAGGCGGCGTTCTCGGCCGCCACCAAGCGCAGCCGCGGGCCGCCCTCGGCTGCCGTCACTGTGCGCTCGACCGCGATCAACGGCTCGCCGTCCGGGCCGGTGAGCGCGAGGCGGCGCAAGACGCCGTTCGGCGGCGCGTCGCTGGGCAGCGTCAGCGGCCGGTCCCAAAGCGAGCGGGAATAGAGCATCGTCGCCCCGGCGGCGTCGGCGACTTGCCAGTAGTGTCCGGAATAGGGCTTTCGGAAGTCCGCCTGGTCGGGCTCGCGGGCCAAACTCACGCTCGCGTCGGACGAGACCTCGATGGCCCCCGCTAGGGCGTTCAGTTCGGTTTCCAGGCGCTGGACGAACTGGGCCTCGACTTGGGTGCGGAAGATCTCGGTGAGTGCGAGCCCGGCGACGACTAGCGCCATTGCAATCCACAGCACGGCGCCCACCAGCAATCGGAAGCTGAGCGAGCGGCGCCCGGTCATGGCACTTCCAGGCGGTAGCCGAGGCCCCGCTCGGTGCGGATCAGATCGCGCCCCAGCTTGCGCCGCAGACGGCCGACGAAGACCTCGATGGTGTTCGAATCCCGGTCGAAGTCCTGGGCGTAAATATGCTCGGTCAGCTCGGCGCGCGAGACGGTGCGCCCAACGTGATGCATCAGATAGGAGAGCAGGCGGTACTCGTGGGCGGTCAGGCCGATCGGACTGCCGTCCAGGGTGACGCGATTGCTGCGCGTGTCCAGGACCAGCCCGCCGCAGCGCAGCTCGGCGCTGGCATGGCCGCTGGCCCGGCGGATAAGCGCGCGCAGGCGCGCCAGAAGTTCCTCCATCTGGAACGGTTTGGGCAGGTAGTCGTCGGCCCCGGCGTCGATCCCCTCGACCCGCTCGGTCCAGGCGCCGCGCGCGGTCAGCACGAGGACCGGCGTGGCAATGCCAGCTGCGCGCCAGCGCTTGAGGATCGTGATGCCGTCCAGCTTCGGCAGGCCGAGGTCGAGCACGACCGCATCGTAGGGCTCGGTCGCGCCCATGAACTCGGCCGTCTCGCCGTCGCCGGCCTCGTCGATCGCGTATCCCGATTCGGCGATAGCCCGGACGAGCTGGGCGCGCAGGGTCGTCTCGTCCTCGACGATCAGCACGCGCATCAGTCGTCTTCCCGCGCGGCGCCGAGCGGCTCGCCCGTGTGGGCGTCGAAGCGCCGCTCCATGATGCGGCCATCGGGCGCCAGCAGCTTGATCTCGTAGACGAACGCCTCGTCGTCGTCTTCCAGCTCGACTTCGAGAACTTCGCCGTCGGCCTGGGGGTCGAGCCGGTCCAGAACCGCCGACAGCGGAACGATCCTGCCCGCCTCGAAGGCGCGGCGGGCGCGCTCGTGGTCGTCGGCATGGGCGGCAGCCACGTTCAGCCCCAGGGCGGCGGTGAATACCATAGCGGCAAGGCGTCGGATGGGTCTCATGAGGCACCACGATATAGGGATTGCGACCTGAACGGCAGATGAACGGCGCGTTCAGGCGCAGTTCAGCGAGCCCTTCCTATGGTCCGGTCCGTCACTGCCCGCTGGCCATCGCCAGCCCATGCCAAGGAGAACCGCAATGAGCATTCCCAAGATCGTCGCCGGCGCCCTGCTCGCGGGCTCCCTCGTCGTCGGCGGCATCGCCCTCGCCGGGCCGGTCGTCGTAAAGTCCCATTTCGACGCCATTCAGCTCGCGTCCGGCGACGACGACCACGACGGCGACGAGGACGAATACGGCAAGGCCGCGTCGGGCGAGATGCTCGACGCGCAGACCGTAACCCGGCAGCTGTCCGAGAAGGGCTTCGGCGAGATCCGCAAGATCGAGCGCGAGGGCGGGCGCTACGAGGTCAAGGCCCGCGATCGTGACGGCCGCTGGCGCGAGCTGGAGGTCGACGGGCGCACGGGCGAGATCCTGCGCAACCGGGACGACGATTGATGAGCGGCTTCGACGTTGCGGCCGGATCTAGATCCGAGCCGAAACAAGCGCCGCCGACCGTCAAGGTGTGGGACCCGCTCGTGCGGGTCCTGCACTGGTCGCTCGCGACCGCCTTCGCGCTCGCCTTCGCCACGGGCGAGTCGATCGAGAGCCTGCACCTGCTCGCCGGCTATGCCGTACTCGTCATCGTCGGCTTGCGCGCCTTGTGGGGCCTGGTCGGTACGCCCCATGCCCGTTTCGACGACTTCGTGCCGAACCTGGGCAAGCTCCTCGCCTATGTCAGGGATCTCGCGGCGGGCCGCGCCGAGCGCTATGTCGGGCACAACCCGGCCGGCGGCGCGATGGTCGTTCTTCTGCTGGCGATCCTGCTTGGCACGGCGGCCAGCGGCGTGCTCACGCTCTATGGCGGCGATGCCTTCGAGGAACTGCACGAAGGGTTCGCCAACGCCAATCTGGCTCTCGTGCTGGTCCACATCGCCGGGGTCCTGGTCTCGAGCCGGCTGCACCGCGAGAACCTGGTGCGCGCCATGATCACCGGCCACAAACGGGCCTGAACCGGACGTCCGGTGCGGGGCCGAAGAGCTCAGGCCGGGCGCTCCATATCGGCCATGGCGAGCGCGTTGAAACGGTGGTGGAGCGCGTCCCAGAACGGCGCGTAGGGATGCTGGCGCCAGACCGGCGAGGCCCGGCCCCTCTGCACCGCCTCGATGGCGACCCGGTCCTCGGCATGGACGATGTCGAAAGCGTCCTGCAGGGCTCGCTCCTCCTCCTGAAAGCGCGCTGAAGCCAGGGCCTCAGGCCGGTAGAAGCGGAGATGCATGAGCTTCGTCACGCCGGGGGCCACGGGGATCGTGATATTCACCTTCGCGAAGGCGTCGAGCAGCGGGACGTTGAGGTTGGGATAGATCGTCGAGAAGAAGCCGTATTCCGGCTGCTTCTTCGGGTCGTGTCCGGCCGTCGGCAGGGCGATCTCATCGTAAGTCTTACCGGAATCGGCACGACTATGGCTGAAGGCGACCATGCAGCCCTCGATATGGTTCCGGAAGGTCGGTTTGCGCGCCGCGTCGACCCGTGGGACTTCCGGCGACTTCCGATAGAGGGCGTGGGTGAATGCCTCGTGCAGGATGTTGATCGAGGCGTTCTCCTGGTAGGTCTTCCAGTTCGCGGCGACGATCCGTTCCTCGATCAGGGGCCGGCCCTCGGCATCGCGCGCCGGTTCCAGGGCGTCGATGGCGAAATGCTCGCCCACCGTGCGCCGCCAGGGCGCCAGCCATTCGTCGGCGTCCTCCGCCGCGCCGTCCAGATTGACCAGAAGCACCCCCTGCCGGACCGCCGAGCGGACCTCCACCAGGTCGCCGTCGAAGGCCGCGATATCCGTCGCCTTGCAATTCGGATCGCCGTTCCAATAGGACGCGTCGGTCAGGCGGCCGGCCAGGTCGTAGCGCCAGCCGTGATAGAGGACTTCGACATGGTCCAGGCCCCGGGCCGGTTCGAGCACGGCGGGGCAACCGTCGAAGGGGCAGATATTGTGAAAAACTCGGAGAATCCCGTCCGCCCCGCGCAGGGCGAGCAGCGGCATGCCGAGAAAATCGAAGGGCAGGGCGTCGCCTGCCTCCGGCGCCATGCATTCGAACAGCACGCCCATCCAGCGCCGCCGGAAGATGCGCTCGATCTCCAGATCGAACCAGTCCTGGGACGCATAGGCCTGGTCGGGCAGGGTCATCGCCCGCTCGATCGGCGCCATCACCAAGTCGTGTTCCGCCTGCGATATCAGGCGCGAAAGGGCTTCGTCCATCACCGTCTCTCCCGTTGGTCCTATGGCCCGGACGGTCCGCCGCAGATCGCCTCCACGGCGGCCTCGGCTGCGCCCACCGCGCCGTCCATCTGGCCGACGAAGCGCGCCGAAACCTCGGCGCAGGCCCAATGGATGCGCCCGACCGGCGCGCGGAGGGTGTCGCCCCAGGCGGTCCAGGCGCCCGTGGTCATGAACGAGTTGCAGCCCCGGCTCCAGGGTTGCGCCGCCCAGTAGATTTCGTGATAGGCGGTCGGCGCCAGGGTTTGCGGACCGAGATGCGCCGCGACGTCAGCAAGGATCGCGGCCCGGCGTTCCTCTTCGGGCAGGAGCCACAGACGGCGCGAGGCGTCGATGCTGACCAGGCCGGACAGGGCGGCCGGCGACTGCTCGCCGCCCTCGTCCCACAACATGACCGTGGCGGTTTCGACCAGACGCTTGCCCGCCTCGCGCCAAAAGGGCGAATCGTAGAGCAGGGCGACGACGATCTTGCCGCGGATCGGCATGCGCTGGGTCAGGTAGTCGCGGGCGGGCGGCAGGGCCGGTTCGTAGATCAGGCGTCCGGCCAGGGTCGGCGGCAGGGCGACGATCGCATGCCGGGCCCGGACGTCGCCGGCCCGGCTTTCCGCGCGGACGCCCTCGTCGTCCTGGATGAGGGCCGTAACCGGCGACTCGAGGCGGACGCGGCCGCCCAGCCGTTCCGCCAGGCGCTGCGGCAGCCGATGCGCGCCGCCCTCGAACATCTCGCTGTCATGGGCCGGGCCGTCGAGGCCCAGGATACCGGCGAGGCCGCCGTTGGAATGGAGATAGAAGGCGGCGTGCAGCAAGGACACATCGCCCGCCTTGGGCAGGAAGCCCGAGAGAATATCGCCCAGGACAGCGGCCAGATCGGGGCCGAAGGATGCGGCGAGCCAGGAGGCCAGGGTCTGGGAGTCCAGGGCTTCGGCGTCCGGCGCGGTCCAAGGCGATTCCAGCGGCACCGTGCGGGCCAGCGCGTCCAGTTTGCGCACGGCTGCGCGCATCTTGTCGGACGGTCCGTCGCCCCGTTCCTTGCCAAGATCGCTGAACACCGTGTTGGCCAGCACGGCGATGCCCAACTCGGCGGCCAGGCCCTTGACCCGGTCCTGGCCCGGCCCGGTCCAGCGCCCGCCGAGCTGGACCGCGCGCTCGGCGACATCGAAGCCGTATAGCCGCCCGCCCACTCTGTCGTTGGCCTCCAGCACGACGACCGAGCGGCCCGCCTGCGTCAGACGCCAAGCCGCGGTCAGGCCGGCGATCCCCGCCCCGACAACCAGGACATCGGCATCGATCTCCGTCATCCCGTCCCCCCTTCCGGCATTATTTGGCGACGAGCCACCGGCGCAGCGCGTCCGTCACGATCTTCGGCCGCTCCATCGGTGTGTAGTGGCCGCATTCCTCGATCAGCAGGAGCTCGGCTCGGGCAATGCCCCGCGCCATTTCTTCCGAAAGTTCGGGCGGCGTCATGCTGTCGTTCTGGCCGCAGATCACCAAAGTCGGGCATGCGATTCCGGAGAGATCCCCCCGGCTGTCCGGGCGGTCCATGCAGACCTGCAGCTGTCGCACGAAAGCGTCGCGGCCGATGCGTCCGGCCATCGTTCTGATCCCGTCGACGACCGCTTGGGCATGGGGGCCGGCCGGATGGACTGCCTGGAACCCCATCTCGGCGACCAGGGTGTCGTAACCGCCGGCCTCGGCGCGTTCGATCATGGTATGGCGGGCCGCGTGTCGCTCCGGCGTATCGGCGCGGGCCGACGTGCTGACGAGGGCGAGGCCCGCGACCCGTTCGGGAGCCCGGCGCATGATCTCGAAGGAGACGTAGCCGCCCAGGGAAAAGCCGGCCAGCGCGAAACGCTCGGGCGCCTCGCTCAGCACCCATGCAGCACTATCGGCGACCGTGGTGTGGTCGTGCAGATCCAGGGTCTGGATATCTGCCAGGGACCCAAGTCCCTCGACCTGATGCGTCCACATTGCGTCGTCGTCGCACAGGCCGGAAAGAAGGACGATGCTTGGCCGTTTGGACATGGTTGGAGGACGGGTCCGAAGTTTCTAGGCTGCGGGACCAAGTTACGGTCCCCGGATCGAGGTGTCGATTCCGGTCTTCGGACCGAATGCGGACCAAAAATGGAGAGGTTCGGATGGCGCTGGCGATCGCCGAAAGATGGTTCGAGACGCGGGCGGTCGGCGACGGGGTGACCCTGATCTGGGAGCCCCATGTCGATCCGCTGATCCGCTGCAATATCTGGCATGTTCGCGGGCGCGAGCGCGACCTCATCATCGACAGCGGTCTGGGGATGGCGAGCCTGCGCGACGCAGCCCGGCGACTTTTCGAAAGGCCTTTGGCCGCGTTCGCGACCCATTCCCATTACGACCATGTTGGCGGCCTTCACGAATTCGACCACCGCATCGCCCATCCGCTTGAGGCGGAAGCGCTCGCCGATCCCAGCGGCTTCGCATCCCTGCGCGGGGACGCGCTGGACGACACGCTCGTCGCGTCAATCCGTGCCGCCGGATACGCGGTGCCCGACTCCTTGATCGATGCCCTGCCTCATGACGGTTATGATGTCGACGCTTACCGCGTACGTCCTGCCCCGGCGACCCGCTTGGTTGAAGAGGGCGATATTGTCGAAGTCGGCAGCCGTCGGTTCGAGGTGCTGCATCTGCCGGGCCATTCGCCGGGCAGCATCGGTCTGTGGGAGAAGGAAAACGGCGTCCTGTTTTCCGGCGACGCAGTCTATGACGGGCCCTTGCTGGATGGGCTGGCGGGCTCCGATATCCCGGCCTATATCAAGTCCATGGAACGCCTGCTGGACCTCCCGGTGACAGTGGTCCACGCCGGGCACGAAGCGAGCTTCGGCCGCGAGACGCTTCGCAAGCTGGCGCGCGACTATATCGACGCCCGGCGATGATTCTACTTCGCGCGCCTGACCGTCGTCGTCCCGGCCGCGTCTCTGTGCCATTCTGCCCGGAAGAACCAGCCCGCGAGCCTCGCCGCATGCCCATCGCGATCCGATCTCGAAGCCTGCTCCTGGCCGCCGTTCTCGTATTCGCGACGATGGGCGGGGCCTGGGCGCAGGACGGCGAAATTCCCGTCGAACTCGCGCCCGAGGCGGTGGCGATCGCGCCGTGCAGCCTGCTGGCGGGCGGTATCGAGGTCGATGCGCAGGATCTCCGCCGCGCAGCCGCGATGGCCCTCGCCGCGGGCTATCGGATCGGCTTCATCATGGGCTACGCCAACGGGGTGCTGGACGAGACGGGGACGCCGCAACCTCTCTCGGAGGGCGAGTTCCGCGACTTCGGCAATGCCTATGCCGAGGTCTGCGGCGCTCACCCGGAGGCGACCATCCTCGAAGCGGCCCGCGCCGCCGCCGCCCGCCTGATGCGACGCTAGGCTGGAAGGCGTCGGCCGGTCGGTCGCTTTACCTGTCCTTAACCGCAACGGCCGCAAGGTCCGTCCACGCGGCGATATCGAAGCGAACCGTTTCGCGGGACGGCCATGTCACGGTCCATCAAGACCAACATACGCCTTCAGGGCGAGAAAAAAGGCGCGTGGGACCTTTCGCGCCTGCGCCTGGCCTTTGTCGACGACTACCGGGCCTATCACCCGATCATGCGGGCGTTGCTCTATGGCCTGAATATCCGCAGCTTCCAATTCTATTACGACGCCGAGCGGGCGCTGGCCGATATCGAACGCAATCCGCCGGATTTCCTCGTGGTTGACGATTCGATCAAACCGTTCGACGGGGTCGAGATGTGCGCGCGTCTGCGCGGCGGCGGCCCGTCCGTGCGTTTCATGCCGATCCTGTTGATCACCAGTCTGCCGCATGTGTCCCTGGTCGAACGCGCGCGCGACGCCGGGGCGCATGCCGTGCTTGCCAAACCGATGTCGCTCAAGTCGCTCTATTCGCGGATCACGATGATCCTGCGGGAACGGCGGCCTTTTATCGAGACGGACGAGTATTTCGGGCCCGATCGTCGTCGTCGCGATATGCCTTATGACGGCCCGAACCGCCGAAAGGCGGCCGATGTCGCGACGGGTTCGGCCGCGCCCGAAGAAGACCCCCAGGGAACGCAGGGGGATGTGGAGGCGCAATCCGACGCGGCCTGACATGCTGCGCCGTCGGGCCTGACCTTGGCAGTTGCCCGTCCGCTAGGCATATTAGCCGGTGATCCTGCGATCGTAGGCATACTTGCCGATCTGCGACGAATGAACCGTGTAAAACGAACGCTGTCTTGGGTACTCTGGCCGGGCTTGATGGCCGGGGCCATCGCGCTGACCGATCGCGCCATCGCCTCCGACCATCCGGCTCTCTGGTTCAATGCGATCTATCTGGGCCTGGCGGTGATCCTCTTCGTTCTGGAGCGGTGGATGCCGCACGAGCGGGCTTGGCTGCGCAATGACGGTCAGATAGCGACCGACATCTCGCATACCCTGTTCAACAAGGGTGTCGCTCAGGCGCTGATCGTCTTCGGCGCCGCCATGATGGCCCCGCATCTGCTGGAAGGCGGCGGCGGCTTCTGGCCGGTGCATTGGCCGTTTGCACTCCAAGTTGCGTTGGGCCTCGTGATCGCCGAGTTCGGGATGTATTGGGCCCATCGCCTGGGGCACGAATGGCCTCTGCTGTGGCGTCTTCACGCCGTTCATCACAGCGCGCCGCGTCTGTGGATCGTCAACACCGGGCGATTCCATTTTCTCGACATGCTGCTCAGCCTTTTCATGGGCCTTGCCGTGCTGGTCGCCCTGGGCTGCCCGCAGAACGTCCTGCTGATGGGCAGCGCGATCCATGCCTTTTTCGGCATCCTGACCCATTGCAATATCGATCTTCGTTTCGGGCCGCTGAATTGGCTGTTCAACACCCCCGCCGTGCACCGATGGCATCATTCGATGAATCTGGATGAGGGGGGCAATCGGAACTACGGCGAGAACCTGATGATCTACGATCATCTCTTCGGCACGTATTTCTATTCCGACCGCAGGCCGCCGGCGGAGATCGGCATCCGCGAGGCGATGCCGAAGAATTTCCTGGGACAACTCGCGGCGCCTTTCCGCTGGCGCCGCCTTCAAGGCGGCGCCGCAGGGTCCCCAGCCGCGGAGTGACGCGGAGTGAGCGGCCGGGCTAGGGATTTTCGCCGGGGTCGTCGTAGTTCTTGCGGCTCGAATAGAAGACCAGAAACATCAAGCCGCCGCCGACGGCCAGGGTGACGACCGTGCCCAAGGTGATGGCGATCCACCCGTGGAGCGACATTTCGACATCGCCCAGGCCGGTCCAGGAGCGATAGGACAGGAAGCCGACGGCGAGAAGCGCGGCGATGGCCGCGCCACCGATCGCGAGCGAGCCCAACAGGCCGGGTTTCGGTGACTTGGCCATGATCTCCTCGTTGCGTTTCGCGCCGGTTCTCGCGGGATCTCAAGGGGTCTCGCTTGTCCTCTTCGTCGCCGGGTCGCAAATTGCGGGCTTCGGCGCGATACGACCCCAGCACGGATGCCCTTGGATGGACGAACCTTTCTGGAAGCGCAAGACGCTTTCTGAAATGACCGCGACGGAGTGGGAATCGCTCTGCGATGGCTGCGCCCAATGCTGCCTCATAAAGCTTGAGGATCCGGACACCGAGGAACTGACCTATACCCGGGTCGCCTGCCGGTTGCTCGACGAGGGCAGCTGCACTTGCTCGCGCTACGAGGCGCGCCAGCGCCATGTCCATGACTGCGTGGCGCTGATGCCCGACAATGTCCGCACCATCCCCTGGTTGCCGCCGACCTGCGGCTACCGGCTGGTGGCGGAGGGGCGCGATCTCTACTGGTGGCACCCCCTCGTTTCCGGCAGCAGGGACACGGTGCACGCCGCCGGAATCAGCGTGCGCGGCAAGATCGTCTCGGAGAGCGAGATCGACGATCCCGAACTGCCCGAATACGAGATCACCCTGGAGGAAATCGCCAGCGCGGTCACCTTCTGGGACGAGGACTAGGGGCGGGGAAAGCGCGGCGCGTATCGAAGGGGTGCGGGTTGGGGCGAGCGGTTCGCCGACTCTCTATTTGGCCCAGCGGGGCGGGCGCTTTTCCAGGAAGGCGGCCATGCCCTCGGCCGCGTCGGGCGAGCGCAGGCGCTCGACCAGCGCCTTGCCGGCGGCATCGAGAATCTCTTCCAATGGGCGGCCTTCGCTCTCGACGATGAGGCGCTTGACCGTGGCGACTGCGCCTGGCGCGCTGCCCAGTATCGAAGTCAGCGTTTCGGCCAAGGCGGCTTCGAGCGACGCGGCATCCTCGCAGCATCGGTCGGCCAGGCCGATCCGGTGCGCCTCGCGCCCATCGATGCGATCGCTCGTGACCGCCAGGTGTCGGGCCCGGCCGGGACCGACGCGCCGGATCAGGAACGGGATCATCTGAGAGGGGATGAAGCCTGCCCGCGGCTCGGGAATGCCGAACTTGGCGTCGGCCCGGACGATCACGGCATCGGCGCAGCAGACCATGCCGAGCCCGCCACCCACGGCCGCCCCCTCGACAAGGGCGACGACGGCCTGCGGCAGGCCGTCCAGGGCTTGCAGGACGTCGCCGAAAAGGCGGTAAGGTGCGTAGAGCGGATCCTCCTCGCCGGGCCTCGGCGGGGGCGGTATGGATTTCATGGCATTGATGTCGCCTCCGGCGCAGAAGTTGCCGCCTGCGCCACGCAGCACCACGATCCGGCATGTCTGGTCGCGCGCGATCCTGTCCACCGCGTCCCCGATCTCGACCATCATGGCGTGGGTCAAGGCGTTCAGGGTGTCCGGCCGCGCCAAGGTCAAGCGGCAGACGCCGCCTTCGCGCTCGAGAGTGATGGATTCGTACACGGGTCGATCGCTCATGAGGCCGGCATAGTGGCGAGGACGATGCGAAAGCGAAAGCCTCCTGCGCGCGCGCTCATGGGCTGAACGGGGCGCGATTGAGGCTCCGCCGGATCGGTCCTTCTGCCGCTACGGCGGGGCGCCGTCGAGAATAGTCTTTGCATTAGAGTCCGATTGTTCCCATATTGTCTTACAGGTCTACGCTCTAACGACGGATTCAGGTCCGCTGCGGGCCGTGATCCGTTACCGTTTTCGTGAAGATTTCGGTAAGCTTGAGACTCGCCGGGCGGAGTGCCCAGCGGGCGCAACATGCCAATAGGAAACATCGATGACTACAGGAACCGTGAAATGGTTCAACAGCGTGAAGGGCTACGGGTTCATCCAGCCGGATGATGGCTCGCCTGACGCATTCGTCCACATCTCTGCGGTCGAACGGGCCGGAATCTCGAACCTTGCGGAAGGTCAGCGCGTCGAGTACGAGCTGCAAGCCGGGAACAACGGCAAGTCCTCCGCGGAAAATCTTTCGATCGTCAACTGACGCTTCGGCGCATTGATAGCGAATTAAAGAGGTCCGCCCCTGGCGGGCCTCTTTTTGCTTTCGGTCCGGCATGAAACGCATCACACCATGAACGCTGAATCCAGAACCGAGCGCGCAAGCGGGCCTTCGTCGGGCGATACCGCCGTCCGCGACATCCGCCGCTGCGTCGCCAAGTTCCAGGCTCCGGTCCTGCGCCACAGCCTTCTGCAGGTCGTCACATCGCTCGGCGGATTTCTGGGCACCTGCGCGGTCATGTACGCCACCGTCGATATCTCCTATTGGTTCGTCTTGGCCCTCGCGCCGCTCGCCGCGGGATTTCTCGTCCGGACCTTCATCATTCAGCACGATTGCGGCCACGGCTCCTTCTTCCGCTCCAAACGGTGGAACGACGCCCTCGGCTTCGCATGCAGCCTTATCACCTTGGCGCCCTATCCGTCGTGGCGCCGCCAGCATGCTGGCCATCACAGCGTTTGGAACAATCTCGACCGGCGCGACACCGGCGCGGATATCTATTCCTCCTGTCTGACCGTCGACGAGTACCGGGCGCTCGGGCCGTGGGGCCGGCGATGGTATCGGGTCAGCCGCAATCCCTTCGTCGCCAATATCCTGATTCCACCTTTCGTGTTTCTGGTGCTTTATCGGCTACCCTTCGACATGCCGGCGGGGTGGGGCGGAGAGCGGCGCGCGGTCTATCTGACCGATCTCGCCCTGGTCGCCCTGTTCGGCGTGCTCGGCCTGGCGCTCGGCTTCGATCGGCTTCTCGAGATTCAGCTTCCGGTCATAATCCTGGCCGCGATCGTCGGGGTTTGGCTCTTCACGGTGCAGCACCGCTCCGAATGGACGGTCTGGGCGCGCCAGAAGGACTGGAACGCCATCACCGCCTCGCTCGAAGGTTCGACCTATCTGCGCCTGCCCCGGGCGCTGCAATGGTTCACGGGCAATATCGGCCTGCACCACGTCCATCACCTGAACCCGAAAATCCCCAACTATCGGCTGGAGGGGTGCCACGAGGCCCTCTTGGAGTTGAAGGATATTCCGGTCCTGACCTTCCGTTCCGCGCTCAAGGCGATGTTCTACGTCCTGTGGGACGAAGGTCAGCAGCGGCTCGTGACCTTCGGGGCCGAAAGCCGCAGCCGGCCCTTGCCGAATCCCGTGTGACCACCCCCTTTCGACAAGGGGGCGAGGGCGCCCATCGCTGGCCTAGATCGGCTAAGGTGCGACCGACACAATGTGAGGACCAATGGCCGCCCACGGCTCGACAAAGGCGGTCTACGCCGCACTGATCGGCAACCTGCTGATCGCGATCACCAAGTTCGGTGCGGCGGGCTGGACCGGCAGCTCGGCGATGTTGAGCGAGGCGATCCATTCGGTCGTCGACACCGGCAATCAGGTCCTGCTCCTGCTCGGCATGAAGCGTGCGAGCCGGCCGCCGGACGAGCGCCATCCCTTCGGCTATGGCAGCGAGGTCTTCTTCTGGGCCTTCTGCGTCGCGATCCTGCTGTTCTCCATCGGATCGGGCGTCTCGCTCTATGAAGGCGTGAACAAGATCCTCGAACCGCACCCGGTCGAGGACCCCTATGTCAATTATGCGGTGCTGGCCATCGCCATGGTCTTCGAGGCCGGGGCCTGCACCGTGGCCTTCCGCGAGTTCCAGAAGACGCGCCGGGGCCGCGGCTATGTCGAGTCCGTGCGCGACAGCAAGGACCCCGCGCTCTTCGTCGTGCTGTTCGAGGATACGGCCGCCATGCTCGGTCTGGTCGTCGCCTTCGTCGGGCTGGTCCTGGCCCAATGGCTCGGTATCGCCTGGCTGGACGGGGCGGCCTCGGTCGCCATCGGCGTGATCCTGGGCGGGACGGCCGCGCTGCTGGCCTATGAATGCAAGGGGCTGCTGATCGGCGAGGCGGCCAGTCCGCGCATCCAGGACGGGGTGATGCGCGCCGTGCGCGAGCAGCGCGGCGTCAAGCGGGTCAACGAGGTGCTGACCATGCATCTCGGCCCCCATGACGTGCTGGTGAACCTGAGCATCGATTTCGATCCGCGCCTCGATTCGGACGGGGTAGAGGACTTGATCTCGGCCATGGAGCAGCGCATCAAGTCGCGCTATCCCGAAGTCGGCCGGATCTTTATCGAAGCCCAGAGCTGGGTCGCGCACCGAAGGGCGGAACACCGGCGCCAGCGGCCCTAGGCGCCGCGGGGCAAACGAGGGGGAGACATGTACGAAACGATCAAGCTGGACCATGACGGGGCGGTCTCGACCCTGACACTGAACCGCCCGCCGCTGAACCTGGTCTCCCTGGACATGTTGGCCGAGATGGCCGACGCCTTCGACGTTCTGGAGGCCCGGACCGAAACCCGGGCGGTGATCCTGACCGGGGCGGGCGAGAAGGCGTTTTGCGCGGGCGCCGATATCAAGGGCGAGGTCAATGCCGACGACGCGGACGGGCGCGCCCTGCGCGACCGGGGCCGCGCCATCGTCGAGCGCATCGAGAGCTTTCCGAAGGCGGTGGTCGGCGCGGTGCGCGGCTGGTGCATCGGAGGCGGCACGGGCTTCGCCTGGACCTGCGACATCCGCATCGCGGGCGAGAGCGCCAAGTTCCGGGCAGGCGACGTCTATCTGGGCATCATCCCGACCTGGAGCGTGGGCATGGTGCGCCTGGTCCACTATCTCGGCCGCAACAAGACCCTCGACCTGCTGCTGCTGGGCGAGGATATCGACGCGCGCCGGGCCCTGGAGTTGGGCCTGGTCAGCCGGGTCGTCCCCGACGCGGAGCTGGACGAGGAGGCGATGCGGGTCGCGCGCCGCCTGGCGAGCGGTGCGCCCATGCCGATCGCGGCGATCAAGCAGGCGGTTCGCGCCCAGTACCGGGACAGCGTCGCGGCGGCGGCCGAGTTGGAAGAGGCCTGGGCCCAACGCATCCTGCCCTCGGCCGACGCCCATGAAGGCTTTTCCGCCTTCCTCGAGAAGCGCAAGCCGGTTTTTCGGGGCGAGTAGATGACCGGGCCGTCCGCCGTCGCGCGGGTTCTGCGGCCGCGCAGCGTGGCGGTTCTCGGCGCGTCCGAGGACAAGGCCAAGTTCGGCGGCCGGGTGACTCACTATCTGATCGACCACGGCTTTCCGGGGCCGGTCTATCCCGTCAACCCCAAGCGCGAGACGATCCTGGGGCGCCGCGCCTATCCGGATATCGCGGCCCTGCCCGAGCCCGTCGATGTCGCCTTCCTGGCCGTGCCGCCGGGGATTCTGGTCGAGACGGCGCGGGCCTGCGCCGCGGCCGGGACGGGTTGCATCGTCGTGCTGACCACCGGGTTCGCCGAGTCCGGCGAGGCCGAGGGCGCGGCGCGCCAAGCCGCCCTGCTGGCGGCGCTGGAGGGCACGGGCACCCGCTTGCTGGGGCCCAACTGTTTCGGCCTGATCGCACCGCCCGCCAAGCTGGCGCTCAGCACCTCGCTGATCCTGGAGGCCAAGCCGCTGCTGGACGGGTCGGTCGCCCTGGTCAGCCAGAGCGGCGCCTTGATGGTCGCGATGATCGACCGCGCCCGGCAGTCCGGCATCGGCTTCAGCGCCTGCGTTTCGGTCGGCAACCAGGCGGACCTGGAACTGTGCGACTTCATCGAACATCTGATCGACGACACGGCGACCGGCGCGATCTGCGTCTATGCCGAGGGTTTCCGCGACGGCGCGCGTTTTCTCGCCGCCGCCGAACGTTGTCGGGCGGCGGGCAAGCCCTTTCTGCTGACCAAGGTCGGCCGGACCGAAGCCGGGGTGCGCGCTGCGAAATCGCACACGGCCAGCCTCGCTGGGTCGTACGACGCCCTGGCTGCGGCCTGCGAGTCGCGGGGCGCGATCCTGTGCGACGACCCGGACGCGATGGTCCTGGCGGCCGATGCCCTGGCCCGCTTCGGCCCGCCGCCGGGCGAGGGGATCGCCGTGATCTCGCCCTCCGGTGGCGGGGCCGGGGTTGCGGTCGACCGGA
>JABIRQ010000005.1 GCA_018699755.1 Rhodospirillaceae bacterium
CCATGCTGCGGGCCGCGATCGCCACTTTGGCGCCCCGCTCCGCGAGGCAACGGGCGAAGCGCTTGCCGAGGCCGAGGGACGCGCCCGTGACCAGCACTCTTTCGCCCGAAACGTCGAAGAGGGAGTCATTCATCGTGGGGTGATCCTTCGGCCAGTCGTCCCTTCGCCCCTTCTACTCGCCATCGGCCATGCCCGACAAGAGCGGCATGACTTCGCGACATCGGGGCCTTTCCCGCGGCCGTTTTGCACTTTATGTTGCCGCAATGCATCTCGATATCGTTTCCGACACCATCTGTCCCTGGTGCTATATCGGCAAGCGCCGCTTCGAACGCGCCTTGGCCGCCCAGCCCCAGCCCGAGCTGACCGTCCTGTGGCGGCCCTTCCAGCTCAATCCCGACATGCCGCCCGAGGGGATGGCCCGCAAGGACTACCTCGCCGCCAAGTTCGGCGGCAGCGAAGGGGCGGAACACGCCTATACCCCTGTGCAAGAGGCCGGGGCCGGCGAGAGCATCCCGTTCGATTTCGAGGCCATGCCTCGCACCCCGAACACCCTGCTTTCCCACCGCCTTATCCGCTGGGCCGGGGAGCAAGGCAACCAGGACGCGCTGGTCGAGACCCTGTTCAAAGCCTATTTCACCAAAGGCCGGGATATCGGCGACTTGGACACCTTGGTCGAATTGGCTGTCCTGGCGGGCGCCGACGGCGATGCCGCCCGCCGCCACCTCGAATCCGAAGAGGGTCTGCGCGAAGTCCAGGCCGAAGACCAATTGGCCCGGCAATCGGGCATCAACGGGGTGCCGGCTTTCATCCTGAACCGCAAGTACCTGATTTCCGGCGCACAACCGCCGGAGGCGTTTCTCCAGGCGCTCACTCAGGTGCGCGAGGAGGAAGAGGCAGGCGCTGAAATGCCCGCCGCCGGGGCCTAGCCCGGTTCTCCGCCTAAATCTTGCACCCTATTGCGCCGCGATCGGCGCGGCGGCGGCGATTTCGGCGATTTTCTTGAGCATGTGGCGCAGCCCGGTGATGCGGGCTTGGGGTTCGAACCAATCCCGCTGATAGACCAGCTTGTGATCGGGCCGCAGTTTGGCTGTCCCGACATTGGCGCCGATGAACTCGACCAACCCCGCCGGATTGGCGAAACGGTCCTGGCGAAAGCTCAGGGTCGCACCCTTGGGCCCGGCATCCACCCGCTCCACTCCCGTGCGGCGGCACAAGGCCTTGATCTCGACGATGCGCAGGAGGTTTTCGACCTCGGGCGGCAAGGCGCCGAAGCGGTCGATCATCTCGGCGGCGAACCCGTCGATCTCCTCCTCCGCCTTGATGGCGGCCAGGCGCCGGTAAAGTCCCATGCGCACGCCCAGGTCGGCAATATAGGCTTCCGGGATCAGAACGGGGGTGCCGAGGGTGATCTGGGGAGACCACTCGGCTCCCTCCTCCGCGCTGTCGCCGGTCGAATCTGGATCGGCCTGCAGGGTCGCCACCGTTTCCTGCAGCATCTGCTGATAGAGCTCGATACCGACCTCTTTGACATGACCCGACTGCTCCTCGCCCAGCAGGTTCCCGGCCCCTCGAATATCCAGATCGTGGCTGGCCAGGGAAAAGCCCGCCCCCAGATTGTCCAGGGTCTGCATGACCTCAAGCCGGCGCTGGGCGTTGGGCTTCAGCAGCTTGCCGGGCGGCAGGGTCAGATAGGCATAGGCCCGGATTTTGGAGCGCCCGATGCGCCCGCGAAGCTGATAGAGCTGGGCCAGGCCGAACATATCGGCCCGGTGGATGATCATCGTGTTGGCCGTGGGGATATCGAGGCCGGATTCGATGATGTTGGTGCTGAGCAGGATATCGAAGGCGCCGTCGTAGAAGGCGCTCATCACGTCTTCCAGTTCCGTCGCCGCCATCTGGCCATGAGCCGTGGCGACCCGGGCCTCGGGCACCAGTTCGGTCAGCCGCTGGCGCACCCGCCGCAGATCCTCGACGCGCGGGCAGACATAGAAGACCTGCCCGCCGCGATAGCCCTCGCGCAGGATCGCCTCGCGCACCACGACCGGGTCGTAAGGCAGGATGAAGGTGCGCACGGCCAAGCGGTCGACCGGGGGCGTGGCGATCATGCTGAGGTCTCGCACCCCGGTCATGGCGAGTTGCAGGGTGCG
>JABIRQ010000037.1 GCA_018699755.1 Rhodospirillaceae bacterium
CACGGTCGAGGGCGTGGTCGTCGACCGCACGGCCGCCAGTGCCGCCGCGGCGCGAGCCCAGGCCCTCGACGAGGGCCGGATCCTGGCCTTCCGCAAACTGATGGAGCGACTCGTTCCCGCCGATGCCGGGCCGCCGCCGAGCCTGGACAGTGCATCGATCGACGGATTGATCCGCGACTTCAGCATTTCGTCGGAGAAAGTCTCGGGCGTGCGCTATATCGGCACCCTGTCCTATACCTTTCACGTTCAACCCGTGCGCGATCTGCTGCGCAATGCGGGCCTGCCCTTCACGGAAACGGTCAGCCGGCCGCGCCTGATCCTGCCCGTCTATCGCGCCGGCGAGGAATGGCGTCTCTGGGACGATCCCAATCCCTGGCGCGAAGCCTGGATCACGGCGCCGCGGAACGACGGGCTGGTGCCCCTGGTCGTGCCGCTGGGCGAACTCGACGATATCGCGGCAATCGATGCCGACCAGGCCGTGAGCGGCGATGCCGCCCGGCTGGGCGCCTTGGCCGAACGCTACGGCACCGCGGGTGCGGTGGTCGTCCAGGCCCGCATGAGCGGTGGCGGAGAGGGTGCGGCCCGTTCGGCGCAGATCACGATCAACCGCTACGACGATGGGCCGGGCGAACAGACCTCGATCCTCCAATACGACGCCCGCGAAGCGGAGAGCGAGGCCGCTTTGCTCGCCCGGGCCGTGCAGGGTGTGGCCGACCGGCTTCAGGAACCCTGGAAGCGCGCGAATCGGATCGATTTCAGCACGATCTCGCGCATCACCGTGATCGCCGAGATCGGCAGTTTCGACGAATGGCTCACGATCCAGAGGCGGCTGGCCGCCGTGCCGACCGTCCAACGGGCGGAACTGCGGTATTTGGCGCGCGAGCGTGCGGTCGTCGATCTTCATTTCGGCGGCGACGAATCGAGCCTCGCTCTGGCCCTGGAGCAGCGGGATTTGAGCCTTTACCAGGACGGCTTCGATTGGCGGCTGGGGCTCTTCGGCGGAGCGGCGGTGCCCGTGGCGCCGGTGGTTGCCGAATAGCGGCGCGCCCTTGAATCTTCCCAATCTCATAAGCCTGGCGCGGCTCCTCTCGGTACCCTTGGCCATCTGGCTGATGACGCGCGGGGTTTTCGACTGGGCGTTCTGGCTGTTCGTCGCCGCCGGCGCGTCGGATGCGGTCGACGGCTTCATCGCTAAACGCTTCCACCAGAAAACAGAACTGGGACGCTTTCTCGATCCCTTCGCGGACAAGGCGCTGCTGATCGGCGTTTACGTCACCCTGGGGGTGATGGGCCACCTGCCTTCCTGGCTCGTCATCCTCGTCGTCGCGCGCGATGTGCTGCTGGTCGGCTGCACGGCGATCGGCCTGTTGATGGGCCAGGTCCTGCGCTTCGAGCCGCTGCGGATCAGCAAGGCGAATACCCTGTTCCAGATCGTCCTCGCAGCCCTCATGCTGTCCTCCCTCGGCTACGGTGTGGCCGACGAGACCTTGATCGACGTGATCTGCGGCGTCGTGGCGGCAACCACAGTCCTTTCCGGCGTCGCCTATCTCCATCAATGGGCGGGAAGGACCCAAAGCGTGGAGGACATCAGATGAGCGCGGGCCGGCAGGTTCTGTATTGGGCGGTCGTCCTCGCCGTGCTCGTGGTCTTCGTCTATCTGCTGCGCTCCATCCTCTTGCCTTTCGTGGCGGGTATGGCGATCGCCTATTTTCTGGACCCCGCTGCCGACCGGCTCGAGGCCTGGGGCTGCTCGCGCACCCTCGCCACGGCCGTCATCACGGGCATGTTCTTCCTGTTCGTCGCGGCGATTCTGCTGCTGTTGGCGCCGCTCGTCCAAGCCCAGCTGGTCGATCTGTTCGTCAAGCTGCCCGAAGTCGGCCGCGCGCTCTGGGCCGAAGTCACGGGCTATTTGGAATTCTTGCGCGCCAGCCTGCCGCCCGAGCAGATCGCCAAGCTGGAAAAGGAGCTCGGCAACGCCCTGGGAGCCACGGTCAGCGGCGCCGCCGGTATGCTCGGCAAGGTATGGAGCGGCGGCCTCGCCTTCTTCAACCTGCTTTCGCTGATCTTCATCACGCCGCTCGTCGCCTTCTTCCTGTTGCGCGACTGGGACCGGATCGTCATCAAGATCGACAGCTGGCTGCCGCGCGATCATGCCGCGACCGTGCGCCGTCTCGCGGGCGAGATCGATACGATGCTGGCGGGCTTCGTGCGGGGCCAGGCCATCCTCTGCCTGATCCTGGGCACCTTCTACGCCGTTGCGCTTTCGATCGCGGGACTGAAGTTCGGATTGATCGTCGGCCTCGTCGCCGGGTTGATTTCCTTCATCCCCTTTGTCGGCGCCGCCTTCGGCCTGGTCGCGTCCGTCGGCCTCGCCGTCGTTCAGTTCAGCGAATGGCAGGATATAGCGATCGTGGCCGCGATCTTCGTCGTCGGACAGGCGGTCGAAGGCAATATTCTGCAGCCCAAGCTGGTCGGCGACCGGGTCGGTCTGCATCCGGTCTGGGTGATC
This sequence comes from Rhodospirillaceae bacterium, assembly GCA_018699755.1. Classification (GTDB taxonomy): domain Bacteria; phylum Pseudomonadota; class Alphaproteobacteria; order CADEGL01; family CADEGL01; genus JABIRQ01. The sequence goes on from JABIRQ010000037.1 coordinate 2,510, forward strand.
TTCGCTTTGCTTGCCGGCGGCGCGCTGCTCGGTTTCGTGGGCATCCTGCTTGCGGTGCCGCTCGCCGCCACTATCGGGGTGCTCGTGCGCTTTCTGCTCGCCGAATACCTCAAGAGCCCGCTCTACGGCCGGGATGGCGGAGGCGGTCAGGGCGCGGCGTGAGCGGTCTGGCTCAGCTTCCCCTCGCTTTCGAGG
>JABIRQ010000494.1 GCA_018699755.1 Rhodospirillaceae bacterium
ATGATCGGCACCACGCCGCAGGAGCAGAAGGGCGAGAAAGCCCCGGCCGCGGCCGCCAGCAGGATCATGACGGCGGGCGAGCGGTCCGTGATCGCGGCGATCGCCCGATCCGCGCCGGCCGCCCGCAGCCATCCGGCGAGCAGCACGGAGACCGCCAGGAAGGGCAGCAGCCAGAGGAAGGAATCGGCGACGAAACCCAAGCTATCCAGGGCTTGGTCCGGCCAGAAGACGGCGAGCGTTAAAAAGAAGACCGCGACCAGGGCAAGCACGGGATCGGCGCGGCGCAGGTGGCCAAGGCGGGGCATGGGCAGGGACAGGAGGCTCATCGGGAATCGCCTTTCACCAATGCGGGTCCGAAGTTTCGAGCGCTAAATATTTCGATCATAATGGAACTATTCATGCAAAAAAACGCCTTAGCGCCGGGCCGCGGCGATCTCGACGCCCGTGCAGCATTCCGCAAGCAAGAGGCTGACGAGGGCGTCGAGCAGGCCGAAATTCGGTTGGCAACGCAGCACCCGGCCTTCCCGCTCCTGCCAGATCAGTCCAGCGCCCACGAGATGGGAGATATGATGGGATAGGGTCGATGCGGGGATGCCGACATGCTTTTGGATTTCGCCCACAGCCAATCCGCCCGGCCCGGACCGCACGAGCAGGCGGACGATTTCGAGTCGGGTCGGGTTGCCGAGCTTTTCCAGGCAGAGGGCGGCGTCGCTGAGTTCCATGGCCCCAGGATAGCGATGCCATGGGCATTGTCAACGATAATTCTGGAATTACCGAAATAAAATTACTTGTTGCATATCCGAGTGGTCGTTCGATCTTTGCGGGAACGTCCGGCGGTGGTCGGGAGATCGGCAGCGGCGATTCCGTCTCAGGCGCCGCCCACTTTCCGGACCATGGCGATCACGGCCCCCGCCAGTTCCAGGTCGCCCTTGGCGCTCTTGTGGTCGCCGCTCTCGGGCCGGACCGCCTTCATGGCGTGGACCAAGGCTTTCAGCACGTCCTTGCGCGCGGCGGCGACCTCCGGGCGTTCCGATATGAAGGTGCACATGGCGGCGCAGATCGAGGCGATGGCCTCGAAGCCGAAATTCTCGGCCTGGGTTCGGATGTCGTTGGCCAGGACGCTGACCTCGCGCAGTTCCTCCGCCGGGGACGCCTCCGCGTCGATCGCCAGCCGCAGGGCCTGGTCGAGATCGTCAAGATCGCGACTCAACAGGGTCCGCGCGTCGCTCTCGATCTCGCGCATGCCGGACTCGGCCCTCTTTTGCATGGCTTCGAGGGTCAGGTCCGGATCCCAACTGATCTTTTTTCGCGGATCGTCCGGCGGGACGAGAATCTTGTAGCCCTGCGATTGCGACATGAGGGTCCTCTGTTCGGCGGTCGCCATTTGATCGGCGCGCCGGAAGGACGCTAGGTCTTCGAGGTTAATTCGAGGTTAAGCGCGGGGCGCGGGGCTATTTTTCGGACTCGAAGTCGAGGGCGACGGAATTCATGCAGTAACGTTGCCCCGTCGGCTCCGGCCCGTCCGGGAAGACATGGCCGAGATGGGAGTCGCAGCGGGCGCACAGCACCTCGGTCCGGCGCATGAAGAAGCTGCGGTCGGTTTCCACGCGCACGGCCTCGTCGGATGCGGGCGCGGTGAAACTGGGCCAGCCGGTGCCCGAATCGAATTTGTCGCCGGACCGGAAAAGTGCCTCGCCGCAGCAGACGCAGCGATAGGTGCCGGCCGCCTTGTTGTCGTTGAGCGCGCCGGAGAACGGTCGCTCCGTGCCCTTCTGGCGGCAGACATGAAACTGCTCCGGCGACAGCTCGCGCCGCCATTCCTCGTCGGATTTTTCGATCTTCTCGGTCATGCTTGCCTCGTCTTTCCCGTTCCCGCCTTCGCCCCGGTCACGCGCCTTAACGGAGGTTGCGCCAAGCCTCGGCCGCCTCGTCCGACAGCGTGCCCTCGTAATAGCCCTGCATGGGCAACGCGAAATCGCTGTCCTGGCGGCCTTTCTGGAGCACCGCGTAGAGGTTCAGATTGTTGCCGATCTCGCCGCTTTCGGCCAGTTGCAGGACATGTTCACGCCCCCTGATCTGGGTCATTTTCGGCGGCGGTCCAACATCCGTCAGGAACATCGCCGCCACGCGGTAGCCGTTGGCCCGCGCGATATCGTGATAGAGGGTCGGTTGAATGTTGTAGAATCCGTGATCGAACCACCCGGTGAAGGGGCCGCCATGGATCATGATGCCACCCGGCTTGGTGACGTCGTGAACGGTGCGGAAGAATTGGCAGATATCGAAGACATGCTCGCCCGTCCCGAAGTTGAAGGCGAAGTCGAACCGCCGACCCAGATCGAGGGGGCGGTTGAGGTCGAGCTTGAGCGCTGTGGCCGTGCCGTGGAAATCGATCGCCGTGTGGGACGCATGGTCCAGGAAGGTCGCATAGAAGATCTTGGCGATGGCGAAGAGGGCCTCGCTGCTTGGGTCCGCGTCGTAGGCGGCGTCCAGGCGGATCGTCTCGGCGACCAGGCGCTCCCGCTCGTCCGGGTCGGCCACGCGGGCGCGGATGTCCTCGTGGAGCTGGGCGAGCGGCACGTCGCCGTACCAGTTGGCCTCCCCGAACTCGATGAAGTCGCCCTTGGCGGGCAAAACGCCCTTCGCCGCCATGTCGCGCAACAGGATGTATTCGATGGCGGTGATGGACATGGCGGCAGTTCGTCGTTGGGAATGCGGGTGATGCGGCTCTTGCCGAGTCTAGGAAGGGTCGCGCGCGCGGTCCAGGCGAGAGTTCGGCCGTTGGTCGCGGCCGCCGGCCTTGCGCTGGCCAGCGCGGGCGCCGCGGCCGAGGATCTGCCGGGAACGGAAACTCTGGCGCGGAGTTTCGAGGAGGTCGTCTTCTCGAGCGAGATCGCCGGGGTCGCGCCGCCCCAGTCCCTGCGCAAATGGACCGGACCCATCCGCCTCAAGTTCGGCGGCCCGGGCGCCGCCGGCCACGAAACCGATATCCGGCGCAACGCGGCCGAGCTCGGCGCCCTTACCGGCCTCGCCTTCGAGTTCCTCGCGCCGAACGAGCCGAAGGAGAATTTCGTCGTCCTCTTCGCGCCCCAAGCCGGCATGGTCGAGGCCGGCAAGCGCTTCCTCAAGGACGAGGCGATGGTGAAGCGCATCGTCGCGGATTCGCGGGGCGGCTGCTTTTTCCTCTCCTTCCACAAGGCGGGTGTGCTGATCTACGCCGCGATCGTGGTGAACGCCGAACGCCCGGCGGACGAGATCGCCCATTGCCTGCTTGAGGAGATGACCCAGGCCCTGGGCCTGCCGGGCGACAGCGATGCCATCGGCCCGTCGATCTTCAACCAGACCCGGTATCGCTCGACCTTGACCGCGGCGGACCGGATTCTGATCCGGGCCCTTTACGATCCGCGCATGGCGCCGGGATTGCCCAGGACGGAAGCGATGGCGCGGGTGCGTGGGGTGATCCAGGAATTGCGCTGAAGCCGTGGCGCGGTTCGACGCGTCGACCTAGAGTCGGCCTGTTGTCGCCGACAGGAGGGGTGCGAGATGGCGAATGCCGAG
>JABIRQ010000435.1 GCA_018699755.1 Rhodospirillaceae bacterium
GGAAATGGCGGATCAGGCCCTGGATCGGCCAAGCCGCCGCGTCGCCATGGGCACAGATCGTGTGACCCTCGACCTGATAGGTCACCTTCTCGAGCAGATCGATATCCTCGATCTCCGCCTCGCCCGACTCGATGCGCTTCATCATGCGCCAGAGCCAGCCGGTGCCCTCGCGACAGGGCGTGCACTGGCCGCAACTCTCATCCATGTAGAAATAGGACAGCCGGGTAATCGCGCGGACGAGATCGGCGGATTTGTCCATCACGATCACGGCGGCGGTGCCGAGGCCGCTTTTCACTTCGCGCAGCGCATCGAAATCCATCAGGACATTGTCGCAGATGCTGCGCGGCAGGATCGGCGTGGACGAACCGCCGGGAATAACCGCCAGCAGGTTGTCCCAGCCGCCGCGCACGCCGCCCGCATGCTTCTCGATCAGCTCGCGCAGCGGGATGCTCATCGTCTCTTCGACGTTGCACGGGTTGTTCACATGGCCCGAGATGCAGAACACCTTGGTGCCCGTGTTGTTCTCGCGCCCGAAGCCGGCGAACCACGCGCCGCCCCGGCGCAGGATCGTCGGCGCGACCGAGATCGTCTCGACATTGTTGATCGTGGTCGGGCAGCCGTAGAGGCCGGCGGCGGCCGGGAAAGGCGGCTTCAGGCGCGGCTGGCCCTTCTTGCCCTCCAGGCTTTCGAGCAGGCCGGTCTCTTCGCCGCAGATATAGGCGCCCGCGCCCCGATGCACGTAGAGATCGAAATCCCAGCCCGAGCCGCAGGCATCCTTGCCGATCAACCCCGCGTCGTAGGCTTCGTCGATCGCCCGTTGCAGGGCCTCGGCCTCGCGGAAGAACTCGCCCCGGATATAGACATACGAGGCATGCGCGCCCATCGCGAAACTGGCCAGCAGCGCGCCCTCGACCAGCTTGTGGGGCTCGTTGCGCATGATTTCCCGGTCCTTGCAGGTGCCGGGCTCGCTCTCGTCCGCGTTGATGACCAGAAAATGGGGCCGCGGCCCCGGTTCCTTCGGCATGAAGGACCACTTCACCCCGGCCGGGAAGCCCGCGCCGCCGCGCCCGCGCAGACCCGACGCCTTCATCTCGTCGATGATCCAGTCGCGGCCCTTGGCCAACAACGCCTTGGTGCCATCCCAGTCGCCGCGCGTGCGCGCACCAGCCAAACCGGAATCGTGCAGTCCGTAGAGATTCTGGAAAATGCGGTCCTTGTCCTGCAATGCCATCAGGAGTCTCCGCCCCGCGCTTCGCCGAGTGTGGTAAGGCCGCCCACAGGTTCCGATCCATGCCGGCCGCTCTGGGGCCCCGGCGGCGGCGCTTCGCCCCGTTTGAAGGCTTCCAGGACCGCGGTCGTGCTCTCCGCCGTCAGGTCCTCGTAGAAATCGTCGTCAATCTGCACCATCGGCGCGTTGCAACAGGCACCCAGGCATTCCTGTTCGCGCAGGGTGAACAACCCGTCCTCGGACGTCTGGCCCAGGCCGACCCCGGTCACGGCCTCGCACGCACCGAGCACGTCATCGCTGCCGCGCAGCAGGCAGGCGATGTTCGTGCAGACCCAGACGACGTGTTTTCCGACCGGCTTGTCGTGCAGCATCGTGTAAAAGGATACGACCTCCTGCACCCGGATCGGCGCCATACCCAGGACCTCGGCGACATGTTCGATCGCCACGCGGGGCAGCCAACCGCCGGCCTGACGCTGGGCCAGATCGAGCAGGGGCAGCACCGCGCTGGCCTGGCGGCCGTCGGGGTACTTTGCGACGATCTTCTCGATCTTCGCCTTGTTCTCGTCCGAGAACTCGAAGCTTTCGGGCTCGGCGCGCCAGTCGGTCGTTGCCGTCACCGGTCGATCTCCCCGAACACGATGTCCATCGAGCCGATGATCGCCACGACATCGGCCAGCATATGCCCCTTGCCGACAAAATCGATCGCCTGTAGGAAGGCGAAGCCCGGCGCCCGGATCTTGCAGCGATAGGGCCGGTTGCTGCCGTCCGCGACGAGATAGACGCCGAACTCGCCCTTGGGCGCCTCGACCGCCGTATAGGTCTCGCCGGCCGGCACGTGATAGCCCTCGGTATAGAGCTTGAAGTGATGGATCAGGGCTTCCATCGACTGTTTCATCTCGGCCCGCGGCGGCGGCGTGACCTTGCGGTCGTCGACCGAGACTGGACCCTCGGGCATTTTCTCGATCGCCTGGCGGATGATCTTCACGCTCTGGCGCATTTCCTCGATACGCACGAGGTAACGGTCGTAACAGTCGCCGTTCTTGCCCACCGGAATGTCGAAATCCATCTCGGCATAGGCGTCGTAGGGTTGGGCCTTGCGCAGGTCCCAGGCGATGTCGGAGGCGCGCAGCATCGGCCCGCTCATCCCCCAGTCCATCGCCTCTTCCGCCGTCATCACGCCGATATCGACCGTGCGCTGCTTGAAGATGCGATTCTCGGTCAGCAGGGATTCGACATCGTCGATCACCTTCGGGAAGGCTTCGGACCAGGTCATGATGTCGTCGGCGAGACCGCCGGGCAGATCCTGATGCACCCCGCCCGGCCGAAAATACGCCGAATGCAGCCGCGCGCCGCAGACCCGCTCGTAGAACTCCATCAGATGTTCGCGATGCTCGAACATCCATAGGAAAGGCGTCATCGCGCCGACGTCCAGGGCGAAGGTGCTGATGTTCAGGATATGGTTCAGGATGCGCGTGATCTCAGCGTAGAGCACGCGGATATACTGGCCGCGCGGCGGCGCCTCGATGCCCAGCAGGTTTTCGACCGCCAGGGCGTAGGCATGTTCCTGGCACATGGGCGAGACGTAATCGAGGCGGTCGAAATACGGCACGGCCTGCAGATAGGTCTTGTATTCGA
>JABIRQ010000375.1 GCA_018699755.1 Rhodospirillaceae bacterium
CCCGGTCACAAAGACGGCCGCGACATCGCCGTCATCCGCCCAGGCTCGCAACTGCGCATCCATGGCTTCGGCCATGCCCAGGGTCAGGGCGTTCAGCGCGCCGGGCCGGTTGAGGGTGATGCGCCCCAGCCGGCCGCGCCGCGCGAACAGGACTTCCGGATCGGCCCCCCTGCCGGTCATGGGCCGCTCATCGGTTGCCGCCGTCGCGCAGCAGGCGGCGCGCCACGATCAGGCGCATGATCTCGTTCGTGCCCTCGAGGATCTGGTGGACCCGCGCGTCGCGCATGTGCCGCTCGATCGGCAGGTCGCGCAGATAGCCGTATCCGCCGTGCAATTGCAGGGCTTGGTTGCAGGCGTCGAAACCGGCATCGGTTGCGAAGCGCTTGGCCATGGCACATTGCATCGTCGCCTCGGGATCGCCGGTATCCAGCGCCCAGGCCGCCCGGTGAACCAGCAGGCGCGCCGCGTCCAGCTCCGTCGCCATGTCGGCCAGGCGGAACTGCAAGGCCTGGAAATCGGCCAGGGGCCGGCCGAACTGCTTGCGGTCGATCATATGCGCCCGTGCGAGATCGAGGCAGGCGCGGCCCGCGCCGATCGAACAGGCGGCGATGTTGATACGCCCGCCGTCGAGCCCCGCCATGGCGATGCGGAAGCCCTGGCCCTCCTCGCCGATGCGGTTGCCGACCGGCACGCGGCAATCCTCGAAGATCACGGCGGCGGTGGGCTGGCTGTTCCAGCCCATCTTCTTCTCCTGCGCGCCGAAGGACAGGCCAAGCGTGCCCGCCTCGACCACCAGGCAGGTGATGCCGTCCGCCCCCTCGCCGCCCGTGCGGACCATGCAGACATAGATATCGGAGCGCCCGCCGCCCGAGATGAATGTCTTCTCGCCGTTGAGGACATAGTGGTCGCCGGCGCGCTCGGCCTTCGCGCGCAAGCTGGCGGCGTCGGAGCCCGCCCCCGGCTCGGTCAGACAATAGCTGGCGAAATGCTCCATCGCCATCAGCTTGGGCAGCCAGCGGGTACGCTGCTCGTCCGCGCCCCAGCGGTCGATCATCCAGCTGGCCATGTTGTGGATCGAGATATAGGCCGCCGTCGAAGGGCAGCCGGCGGCCAATTCCTCGAAAATCAGGGCGGCGTCCAGGCGCGAGAGGTCGGAGCCGCCGACATCCCCGCGCACGTAGATTCCAGCGAAGCCCAGGGCGGCGGCCTTGCGCAGCGCGTCCTCGGGAAAAATCTTCTCCTCGTCCCAGCGCGCGGCCTGGGGCGCGAACGCCTCGACCGCGAAGGCGCGCGCCATGTCGCGGAAGGCGATCTGTTCCTCTGCGAGGGCGAAGTCGACCATCCGGCTCCCGATGAATGATGGGCGGACGGGGGCGTTTTCTCCCCCATCATGGGCGCGCGGATGATAGTGGCGAGAGACTGGCCGTTCAACGAAGCCCGGCGTATGGTCCGGGCGGGATCAACCATCGGAGGGGGAGGTCTTGGCTCCGTTCCAACGCGCGGAATATCTGGACCGCGTCGAAAAAACCAAGGTCCGCATGGAAAAGGCGGGCATCGAAGTGCTGCTGGTTACCAGCCCGGCCAACATGTTCTACCTGACCGGCTACGACGGCTGCTCCTTCTACACCCATCAGATGGCGATTCTCGCCCTCGAAGCGGAGGAGCCGATCTGGGCCGGTCGCGGCCTCGATCTGACCAGCGCGCGCCTGACCGCCTTCATGGCCGAGGAGAATATCCGCGGCTACGAAGACGGTTTCGTCGGCGCGGTCACCCGCCACCCGATGCAGTTCATGGCCGAACTACTGCGCGAGAAGGGCTGGGACAAACTGTCCGTCGGGGTCGAGATGGACGGCTATTATTTCACCGCGCGCTGCTGGGAGGTCCTGCAGCGGGAACTGCCCGACGCAACATTCCGCGACGGCGATCTGCTGGTAAACAAGGTTCGCTTGGTGAAGTCGGACGCCGAACTCGCCCTGATGCGCGAGGCCGGCGAGATCGGCACGAGGACGGCGCGCGCGACGATAGAAGGCATCGCCGTCGGCGCCCGCGAATCGGTCCCCGTCTCCCAACTCTACGCCACCCAGATCGCCGGCACGGACGGCTTCGGCGGCGACTATGCCTGCAAGCCACCGGTCTTCTGCGCCGGACCGCGCATCGAGGCGGTTCACCTGACCTGGCAGGACCGCGTCTTCGCCGAGGGCGACCTGACCTGGTTCGAAACCTGCGGCGTCCGCCACCACTATCACGCGCCGATATCGCGCACGGTCTATCTGGGCACCCCGCCCGCGGCCCTGGTCGACCGAGCCAAGGTGCTGGCGGAGGCGCTGGAGGCCGCCCTGGCCGCGGCCCGGCCGGGCAATACCTGCGCCGATATC
>JABIRQ010000004.1 GCA_018699755.1 Rhodospirillaceae bacterium
ACCGGTATTTTGCGGCCCTGGTCGGCGCGGGCGATGCGGCGGCGGACAAGCCCGACCCCGCACCCGTATCGGACGCGCTGGCGCCCACGGGGGTAGCACCGTCGCGCCGGGTCTGGTTCGTCGGCGATACCTGGGTCGACATGGCCTGCGCGCGGGCGGCCGGCTGCCTGCCGGTGCTGGCCGGGACCCGTTCGCCGGAGGCGGAGGAGTTCGCGGACTGCCGTCCGGCGCTGCACGCCCACGATCTCGAATCGCTGGCCGGACTTGTGCGCGAGAGCCAAAAAGCCCACATTGCAAGGTAAGAACCGGCGAAACGGACTGTTTTTCCGGAAAAATCGAGAAGAGGCGGAAAAAAATGTCTCCCGAAAAAACCGCGAATTTGCAGGATGTGTTTCTCAATCACATCCGCAAGAACAAGACGGCGGTGACGATCTTTCTGGTGAACGGGGTCAAGCTGCAAGGCATCGTGACAGCGTTCGACAATTTCTGCGTCCTGCTGCGCCGCGATCACCACTCGCAACTGGTCTATAAGCACGCCATTTCGACGGTGATGCCCGCCGGGCCGGTTCAGTTGTTCGATCCGGAACAAGATCGCCCCGACGACAACGACCGTTCCGACGACACCGCTTGATTTGACGGGCAAGAATTCTTCAGAGACCGCGCAGGCCGGCGCCCGAACGCTTGTCATCCATCCCGTGCTGCGGCGCGCGGACGGGCGCGAGCGCGACCCCGATTCGCGGCTGGAAGAAGCCGTCGGCTTGGCCCGCGCGATCGATCTGAACGTCGTCCATGCCGAAGTCGTGCGCGTCAATACGCCGCGCCCGGGTCATTTGCTGGGCCGCGGGCGGCTGGAGGACTTCAAGACATTCGTCGAGGCCAACGAGATCGATCTGGCCGTCTTCGACGCGGGTTTGAGTCCGGTCCAGCAGCGCAACCTGGAACGCGCCTGGAAATGCAAGGTGATCGACCGGACAGCGCTGATCCTCGAGATCTTCGGGGCCCGCGCGCGCACCCGCGAGGGCACGCTTCAGGTCGAACTGGCCCATCTCAGCTATCAGCGCAGCCGGCTCGTGCGGTCCTGGACCCATCTGGAGCGCCAGCGCGGCGGGATGGGCTTTATCGGCGGTCCGGGCGAATCGCAGATCGAACTCGACCGCCGGCTGATCGACGAGCGCATCGCGCGTCTGAAGAAGGAACTGGTCACGGTGACCCGCACCCGCGGCCTGCACCGGGAAGCGCGCCAGCGCGTGCCCTATCCGACGATCGCCCTGGTCGGCTACACCAACGCCGGGAAATCCACCCTGTTCAACCGGTTGAGCAGGGCCGAGGTGATGGCCAAGGACATGCTGTTCGCCACCCTCGATCCGACTATGCGGCGGATTGAGCTTCCGTCGGGCCGGACGGCGATCCTGTCCGATACCGTGGGGTTCATTTCGGATCTGCCGACCCATCTCGTGGCCGCCTTCCGGGCGACCCTCGAAGAGGTCAGCGCGGCCGACCTGATCCTCCATGTCCGCGATATCTCGCATTCGGAGACGGAAGAGCAGAAGGTCGATGTCGAGGCGGTGCTGGGCCAGCTCGGCCTCGGCGACCGGGTTGCGCGGTCCGAAATGCTCGAAGTGCTCAACAAACTCGACCTGCTGCCCGAGGACGACCGCGCGATCATCGTGAACCGGGCGCGGCTGTCGAACGACGCGCCGGTTGCCGTCTCGGCCCTGACCGGGGAAGGGTGCGATATCCTGCTCGATCGAATCGACGGGCATCTCGGCGAGGACATGGACGAGATCGATGTCGCGGTGCCGGTCGAGGACGGCCGCGCCATCGCCTGGCTCTACAGCCATGGCGAGGTCCTGGACCGCGCGGACAGCGAGGAGGCCGTCCAGCTTCGGGTCCGTCTGGCGCCCGCCGACAAGGCCCGCTTCGAACGCATGACCGCCGAATAGGGGCGACAGGCCGGTTATTCGCTGCCGCTGCCCTCCGGGATCAGGTCGAGGTCGTGGGCCTCCAAGAGGCTCACGAGGGTCGCGACCACGCCGCGGTCGAAAGCCTCGCCGGCGCTTTCCCACAATTCGTTGACGAGTGCGTCCGACGGCAACGCGGCGCGATAGCTGC
>JABIRQ010000003.1 GCA_018699755.1 Rhodospirillaceae bacterium
CGGGTTGAGGGCTCCCGCGGCGACAAGCGTTTCCCGATCCCCGTCGACGATCCGATAAAGGCCCGATTCCTCGATCTCAAGCGTTGCGGTGGCGCGGCCCTGCCCGGTTTCGATCAGGCGCAGCGTGTCTTCCTGGCCGCTTGGCGAAAAGACTGTAACGGGGCGGTCCAAGGGTTCCAGGCTGCGCCGGAGGATTTCGATACGATCGCGGTCGGCCGTCGCCCGCAGGACGTCCTCTTCGAGTTCGGGCTCCTTCATCAGCCAATGCGACAGGCGGCGCAGCAGTTCCGCTTGCGGCCCGCCACCCTCGTAGTCGCGGGCCCATAACCAAAGATGGTCGCTCAGGATCTGGGCGACCCGGCCTTCGCCGAAGCGGTCGAGGATCAGGAGGGGGCGTCCCTCCGCGCCTTCCATCAGGACGGTTCCGCGCTGGGCGTCGACCTCGATCTGGCGGAACCAGGGACCCCAGCGGGGCTCGTCGGATCGCCCGCCGGCCAGGTTGTCGGTGATCGGATGGCGCCGGCCGGATTCGGTCAGGCGCGGCAGAAAGCGGCGTTCGACGACACGCCCCGTCGGTGCGCCCGGGAGGGCCTCGCGCAGCGGCGTGTTGTAGAGGCTCAACGGCGTGGCGAATGTCGGGCCGACGGCGACCAAGACCGCGCCTCCCCCGCGCACGTATTCGACGATATTGGCGACATAGCGCAAGGGAAGGACGCCGCGCCGCCGGTAGCGGTCGAAAATGACAAGATCGAAGTCGTGCAGCTTGACTTCGAACAACTCCCGCACGGGAAAAGTGATCAGCGACAATTCCCGCAGGGGGGTTCGGTCTTGTTTCTCCGGCGGACGCAGGATGGTGAAATGAATCAGGTCGACCGAGGGGTCGGACTTGAGGAAGCGCCGCCAGGTGCGTTCGCCCGGATGGGGCTCGCCGGAGATCAGCAGGACCTTGAGTCTGTCGCGCACGGCGTTGAGCACGGTGACGGCGCGGTTGTTCGCCAGGGTCAGCTCGCCCTCTCGCGGTGGGATCTCCAATTCGACGATCAGTTCCCCTGCATGTTCCGGCGTGACCTCCAGGGTCTCGGTTCGGCCGATGGCCGCCGTCCGCCTCTCGACCACGCGGCCGTCGAGACGGATGACGACGGCGGCCTCGCTCTCGGCGGCGGGTGCTCCGCCCGCTTCCATCACCCGAAACCGCAGGGCGACCGGGCGGTCGACGATGGCGAAACCCGGGGCTTGGACGATCGTAATACGTCGATCGAAGGCATGGCGCTCGCCCGTCAACAGAACATGAATCGGCGCGTCCAGATTGCGAATGGGCACGTCCAAGGGATCGTGGATCCGGCCGTCGGTGATCGCGACGATGGCGGCCAAGCGCTCGCGCGGCATGGCGGCCAGGGTCTCGTCCAGTGCTGCCAGCAGCCGAGTGCCGCCGCCGTCGCCGGCGTCCTTCACGAGCGCCGTGCGCAGCTCCAAGGATGGATCCCCTTCGGCGATCCGCTCCAATTCGGCCAGGGCGGTTTCCGTGCGTGCAGGCCGATCCCCGATCTTCTGGCTGCCGCTGTCATCGACCAGGGCGAGCAGCACGTCCGGCAGGGCGCTCCGCTCTTCGATCAGCGCCTGGGGATTGGCCAAGACAAGCAGGATCGCGGCCGCGGCCAGGGCGCGCCAAGGCCAGCCGCCCGCTCGCGCGGGGAGCGAAGCGAGCAGCCCCAGAGCCATCAGGCCGGCCAGTGTGATCAGGCCCCATTCGGGCAGCAACGGGGCAAAGTCGACGCTGAAATCCGTGGCGGTCATTGGCCCAACCGCTCCAGGATCGCGGGAACATGCACTTGATCCGCCTTGTAGTTCCCGGTCAGGGCATACATCACGAGATTCACGCCGAACCGGTAGGCCAGTTCACGCTGGCGCTCTCCGCCGGGCATCGTCGGGTAGATCGGTCGGTCGAGGGAATCGACGGCCCAGGCGCCGGCCCAGTCGTTGGCGCCGACCAGAACCGAAGAGACCGGGGGGGCCGCGCCATCACCTGCCTCGACCCAGACCTGTCCGCCGGCCCAACGCCCGGGAAACGCCTCCAGCAGATAGAAGGATCTGGTCAGGACGTGGCCGTCCGGCACGGGTTCCAGCGGTGGCAGATTCAAGCCGCGCAGCTGGCGGCGCAGGTCAGCCGATGAGAGGGCCCGGGCGCCTCCCAGGCCGCGGCCTTGCTGATCTTGAGTGTCGAACAGGATCATGCCGCCGGTCCTCAGGAAACGGTTCAGGCGCTGCACCGCATCGGCGGTCAAAGGCGGTGCGTCGCGGCGGATCGGCCAATAGAGCAGGGGAAAGAACGCCAGTTCGTCGCGACTCGGATCGACGCCGATGGGCCCACCCAGCTCGACGCTGGTGCGCCGCTCCAGGATATCGCTCAGTCCGACGAGGCCCGCCCGGCTCCGCGAATCCGTCTCTTCCGAACCGGTCAGAACATAGGCCAGCCTGGTTTCGATTGCGGCGCCCAACGCGAAGCTATCCTCGCCTTGGGCGTGGCCGGAAGCCGGGGCGAAGATGGCCGCGCCCGCCAAGCCGGCGGCCAGCAGCATCGTCGTTCGATGCCAAGGAAGGACGCCGCGCAAAGCCAGGCTGATCGCCAAGTCCAAGAAGGCGAGGAGCAGCGCCGCGGTCAGTAGCCAGGGGCGGAGATCGGTTTCTCGCCGCTCGCCATAGGTCGTGATCGCAGCGCCGGCGGAAAGAAGCTCCAGCGGGGCCAGGACAGGATCGGAATCGGCGATATTGACGGCACGCCGGGTGCGGTCGTCGCCATAATATCCGGGCGGGGCCTCGGGACCGATCGCGATGGGTTCGGACGCGCCGCGGAGGATCGGTTTGGCCGCGGGCGACGGCGGGCCGAGACGACCGAAGCCATCCAGGGATTCGATCGGGACGAGCCGGCCCACGGTTTCTTCCGCGCCGGGCGGATTGGTCGCGAGGGCGGTTAACCGGTGCAGCATTTCGACGAACAGCCCGGAGAGCGACAGGTTCGACCATTCGGGATTGGCCGTCGTGTGGAACAACACGATCCAGCCGTCCCCGTTTTGGGCCGCCGTGACGATCGGCGTGCCGTCGGTCAGGCGTGCCCAGGTCCGCGTGCTCAAATCGGGCGAAGGCTGGGCCAGAACCTGGCGGCGGATCTCGACGTCGGAGGGGACGCCGATGCCGTAAAACGGGCTTTCCTCGGCAAAGGGAGCGAGACCGACCGGCTGGTTCCAGGACATTGCGCCGCCGAAGCTGCGGCCGCCCACACGCAGGCGAACAGGCACCAGACGCTCGCCGCCCTGGGCCATCGAGGGACCGGCGAAACGGATCAGCAGACCGCCCTCGCGAACCCATTGTCCCAACGCGTCGACAAGGTGGTCGGCCAGGTCCGCCACATCGGGCAGGGCGATGGTGGAAGCGTCGCCTCCCAACAGCTCCACGATCGGCGCCGACCGAACTTCGGCGAAGGGCGTGAGCGCTCGCTCGAGATAGTACAACTCGCCCAGCAGCGGCAGGTCGGGGTCGGCGGCGATATCGGCTGCCAGGCCGACGATGCTCCGCTGCAAGCGCGCGTCCAGAAGGACGACTGCACCGGCGCCTTCTTCCCCCGCAATCTCAAGCCGGCGCAAGCCGTTGCGGAGCTCCGGCGGGAGAGAGACAGCGGCCCGGGCTTCCCGGGAATCGGCCTTGAAAGCGAGCGTCTCGTCGAACAGCAGGCGGCCTTTGGCGCCGAAGCCGTGGACTTGGATCGCTTCGGAGAAACCGATCTCGGCCCGGTCGGCGCCGATGACCAGGCGGGCACCCTCCGTCGCGGGCAGGCGCAGCAGATGGGCGCGTCGTGCCCGGAGATCCCGGGCCACAGTCAGGTTTCCGAGCCTTTGAAGCCGTTCGGCCAGTTCGACCGCGCCGGGCGAGTGCAGGCCGTCGGACAGCCACCAGACATTGAAGGCCGCGTCGAATGCGGTTTCGCCCAGTGCCTGGCTGGCAGCGTCGCGCGCCGCGGGCCAGGGAAGGGGATCGCTGGCCGCCAACCGGTCCCGGGCGGCGTTGGGCTCGAACGGGCCTTCCATCGCAGGCATGGCGCCGTCGGCCGAAGGGGCCGTTTCCAGCAGGTAGATGTCGCGCCCGGCCCGCTCCGCCCGATCGATCAAAGTGGCGGCAAGGCGCTGGCGTTCGGGCCATTCCGGCGCGGCCGTCCAGCCGTTGTCGAGGGCCAGCAGGAGCGGGCCGCCGGCCGGGAATCGTACGCCGGGATCGAGCAGCGGATGGGCGAAGCCCAGGACAAGCAGAAGCCCGATCGCCATCCGAAGCAGCAGCAACAACAAGGGCGAACGCTCGGGTGTCTCTTCCTCCTGCTCCAGATCGCGCAGCAGTCGAACGGGGGGAAATCGGGTCAGGCGGGGGGTCGGAGGGCTAATGCGCAGCAGCCACCAGATCGCGGGAAGCAGCACCAGGCCGAGAAGCAGCCAAGGGGCCGCGAAGGCGATGGGGCCGAGGCTTACCACGGGCGCCCGCCCGGCGGCGCACTCAGGGCTTGATGCAGCGCGAGCAGGGTCGTCTCCGGCGCGTGGTCCGTGCGATGGGTGAGGAAGGTCCAGCCGAGGCGCCGTGCGATCGCCGCCAAGCCCGCCCGCTGCGCCTCCATGCGATGGCGATAGCCGTCGCGCAGCCGCTCCGCCCTGCGAATCAGGACGGCACCGTCATCCTCGACCCCTTCGAAGCGGCGCCGTCCGGCGAAGGGCAGAATTTCCTCGGCCGGGTCGAGAATCTGGATCATGTGGCCGTGTACGCCCCGGGCGGCGAAGCCGCGCAGGGCATCATTCACCGCCGCGAGGGGGGCGAGGAAGTCGCTGGCCACGATCAGTTGGGCGTGACGCGGCAGCGGACGGGCCGGCGGCAGATCGCCTTCGGTCTCCGCGCTTTCGGGGGCGCCGCCCGAAGTATCGCGCCAGACGACGCTCGGCGACCGGCCCATGAGACCGGCGGTCAGCCGCTCGACCGTCGTGCGGTCGTTCGATGGCGCCGCCCCGCCGGAGATCAGGCCGACATGCTCCCCGCCGCGCAACAGCAAGATGGCGATGGCGAGCAGCAGCAACTCGGCCCGTTCGCGCTTCGTCATGGCGGCCAAGTCCGAGCGATAGTCCATGGAGGCGGTCGCGTCGCGCCACAGCCAGACCTTCTGGGCGGCGGTCCATTCGGTCTCCCGGATATGAGGATGCGCCGTCTTGGCCGTTTGGCGCCAATCGATGCGTTGGGCCGAATCGCCCGCCTCGTAAGGCCGGAATTGCCAGAACGTGTCGCCCTGACCGACCCTGCGGCGACCATGGAGCCCTTGGCTAACCGTGTCGGCGACCCGTTCCGCCGCGACCAGCAAGGGCGGCAGGCGGGCGGCAATGCGTTTCGCCGCGCGCTCGGTCGGGCTGGCTTGGGGCATCCTCGTCTATACCCTCTTCCGAGCGTCCATCGGCCTCTTCAGGCGATCCGGTCGCACAGCAGGTCGATCACCTGTTCCACCGTGACGCCATCGGCATGGGCGGAAAAGTTCACCGCCATCCTGTGGCGCAGCACGGGATGGGCGAGGGCCAGGATGTCTTCGACCGAAGGGGCGAGCCGCCCCTGGAGCACGGCACGAGCCCGCGCCGCCAGAGTCAGCGCCTGACTCGCCCGCGGGCCGGGTCCCCAGGCGACGGCGTCGCGGACCTCGGCTATTTCGCTCAGATCGGGGCGCCCCGCGCGGACCAGGGCAAGGATCGCATCGACCACCCGGTCGCCCACCGGCACCCGCCGAATCAGGTCCTGGGCGGCCTGTAGTTCGTCCGCCGTCATGACTTCGTCGCAGACGGCCTGGGCGCTGCCTGTCGTCTCGATCAGCATGCGGCGTTCGGATTCGAGGTCGGGATAGCCGACCCGAACTTCCATCAGGAATCGGTCGAGCTGTGCTTCGGGCAGGGGGTAGGTGCCTTCCTGCTCCAGCGGGTTCTGGGTTGCCAGCACGTGGAACGGCCGGGGCAGCGGATGATAGTCGCCGGCGACCGAGACTCGGGCCTCCTGCATGGCCTGAAGCAAGGCTGACTGGGTGCGCGGACTGGCGCGGTTCACCTCGTCCGCCATCAGAAGTTGGCAGAAAACCGGGCCGCGCACGAAGCGGAAGGAGCGCCGCCCGCCTTCCGCTTCCTCGAGCACTTCGGAGCCCAGGATATCGGCGGGCATCAGGTCCGGGGTGCATTGGATCCGGCGGTCGTCGAGGCCGAGCACCGTGCCCAAGGTTTCGACCAGGCGCGTCTTGGCCAGGCCGGGCACGCCGATGAGCAGGGCATGCCCGCCGGCGAGCAAGGTGATGAGGGTTTGATCGACCACGTCGTTCTGGCCGAAGATGACGCGGCCGACCTGGTCGCGCACGGCCCCCATGCGATGGCCGAGCGCCTCGATCTGCGCGACGAGTGCGTCGTCCGACGCATCGCTCCGTTCGATTCCGGTATCCTGGTCGGTGAGTGTCAAGGCGCAACCTCCGAGGCATGGAGAGGAAAAAAGCAGTGGCGGCGAAGGACCGGAGCAAGCATCTGACGCCCCAGGAGAGCGATGTCCGTGAACAGGATTTCGGCCTGCGCATCGCGCGAGACGGCACTTGGTTCCATCACGATTCTCCCATCCGCCGCATGCCCCTCGTCAAGCTTTTCGCAAGCGTCCTCCGGCGTGACGAGGCCGGCGACCACTGGCTGGTGACCCCGGCCGAACGGGGCCGCATCGAGGTCGAGGACGCCCCGTTCCTGGCGGTTGAGCTGACGGTCGAGGGGCGGGGCATGGATCAAGACATTACCTTCCGGACGAATGTCGACGACCTGGTCACGGCGGACAAGGCTCATCCGATAAGAATAGTGCACGATTCCGCGACCGGCGAACCCGCGCCCTATATTCTCGTGCGCGATCGGCTGGAGGCGCGCATCGTCCGGCCCGTCTATTATCATCTCGCCGATCTGTGCGAAGAGCGCCGAATCGACGGCCGCGCCGTTCTCGGGGTGCGGAGCGGCGGGACGTTTTTCGTTCTTCATGCCGAGGAGGGTTCGTGACGCCCGAGCATATCATCGATCGGCTGCAATCCGCCTCGGACGGCGCGGACGGGCGGATTCGTTCGTCGCGAGGCGTTCGCCGACGAGGCGATTCCGATCTCGACGGTCATCCGCCCCGGCCGGGGCGCAGGCCGGCCGCCGTGCTCGTGCCGCTGGTCAGGCACGAGGCCGGCATGACCGTGATCCTGACGCAGCGCACTGCCCATCTGACCGAGCATGCGGCGGAGGTCAGTTTCCCCGGTGGCCGGTTGGAGGCGGACGACGACGGCGCCGTCGACGCCGCCCTGCGCGAAACCGAGGAAGAGATCGGCCTTGCCCGGACGAGGGTCGAGGTCGTCGGCCGTCTCGACGACTACGAAACCGGGACGGGCTACGTCGTGACCCCGATCGTCGGCCTGATCCGGCCGCCTTTCGATCTGACACCCGATCCGTTCGAGGTGGAGGAGGTTTTCGAAGTGCCCTTGGCATTTATCCTCGACCAGACGAATCACGAGCTGCGCAGCGGCGTCTTCCGCGGCAAGGAGCGGCGCTACTACGCCATGCCCTATGAGGGTCGTTTCATCTGGGGGGCGACCGCCGGGATGCTGGTCAACCTCTATGAGGTATTGAGGGAGGGATGAGCCGCCATTCCCCATTCGGCGCCAAGCGCGCGTGCCGGCCGTGATACCGGCCGGCACCCTGCCGCCCCAGGATTGGCTGCGCGCCGAGGAGACGCGCGCGGTCCTCGCCGCCTTGACGGCCGAGGGCGGCGAGGCGCGCTTCGTCGGCGGTTGCGTGCGCGATGCCGTGCTGGGCCGGCCGGTCCACGATATCGACATCGCCACGCCGGAGCCGCCCGATCGGGTGATGGCGCTGCTCGAAGCCGCGGGGGTACACGCGGTGCCCACGGGGATCGACCACGGCACGGTCACCGCCGTCATCGGGTCGGCCTATTTCGAGGTGACCACCCTGCGCTTGGACGTTGAGACCTATGGCCGCCACGCCCAGGTCCGCTACACCGATGACTGGCTGATCGACGCGGCCCGCCGGGACTTCACCATCAACACTCTCTATTGCGATCTCGAAGGGCAGATCTACGACCCACATGGAGGGTTGGCCGATCTGCGCGCCGGATGCGTCCGTTTCGTGGGTGCGGCCGAGGCCCGCATTCGAGAGGACGTGTTGCGCCTGTTGCGCTTTTTCCGCTTCCGCGCCCATTACGGCGTGGGCGAACCGGATCCCGAGGGCCTGGCCGCCTGCACCCGCCTTGCGCCCCTGCTCGACGGATTGTCCGGAGAGCGCGTCGCGGGCGAGATGCTGCGCCTGCTGGAGGCTCTGGATCCCGCGGCTGAGATCGCGCGAATGATCGAGGCCGGGGTGATCGCGCGGCTTCTACCGGGGACGGTTCGCCTGAACCGATTGCGCGCCCTGGTCGGAGTCGAGGCCGGGCTGGGCGAGGTCGATCCCTTGCGGCGGCTCGGCGCGCTGCTCGCGCCCGAGACCGCCGAAGCCGTGGCCTCGCGCCTGGTGCTGTCGAATGCCGAAAGCGTGCGTCTGGCCCGCATGAACGCACCCGCCGCACAGGTGGACGGCGCGCTCGATCCGGCGGTCCAGCGTCTGCTGATCTATCGCCTGGGGACTGAGACCTTTCGCGATCTTGTCCTGTTGGCCTGGGCGGACGCCATGGAGGACGGGGCTGCGTCGAACGAGCCGAACTGGCCAGCCATGCTCGATCTTGCGGGGCGCTGGACGCCCCCGGTATTGCCCGTGCGCGGGCGGGACGCCCTCGCCTTGGGATTGGCGCCCGGGCCTGCCGTCGGCGAGGCGCTCTCCCGCGTCGAGGTCTGGTGGATGGAAAGGGATTTCGCGCCGGAGCGTCCGGCCGCTCTCGCCAAGCTGAAAGAGATTGTCGCAACTCTGGCCGATGGCGCCGGTAAGGGTTAAGACGGTGCCGAAATCGAGAACGAGAGGTTGCCCATGACGAAATCCGATCAGAGCGAGGACCTGCGCCTCATCGCCCAGTTGCGCGAGGCCGACGACCTGCGCACGGAAACGCGCGAGGAACTGGGTTGGATCGAGGAGGATATCCGCAACGGCGATGTCAGCCGCCAGGATCTGGCTTACCTGCGCAAGTTGAGCGAGGAACTGCTGGGCGGTGCGCCGGAGGCGACCCAGCGGTCCGGCAAGGTCATTCGCGTCTGCTTTGTGGGCGACAGCATCACCAACGGAACGGGCGACGACAGTTATCAGGGCTGGGCCGCCCGGGTCTCCCACACCGCCTGGGACGACGGTCACGACGTGACCTGCTACAACCTCGGCGTTCGGGGCGATACCTCGGAACAGATCGCCGCACGCTGGCGCGCCGAATGCGAATCCCGGTTGATCCCCGAGCTTGCCGGTGCGGTCGTTTTCTCCTTCGGGCTGAACGATTCGGCCGACCAGGACGGCACGCGGCGCGTCCCGCTCGACCGCTCGGTGGCGGTCGCGCGCGCGATGTTGGGCGAGGCTAAGACGCGCTGGCCGGTTCTCTGGGTCGGTCCGACGCCGATCGACGATGCGCGCCAGCCGGTGACCGGCGCGACCGGCGCGCGGTTCGACCTCAGGAACGAGCGGGTGAAAGAATACAGCGCGGCCTATCGCGAATTGGCCGTCGATCTCGCCGTGCCCTATCTCGACCTCTTCACGCCCCTGGTCGAAGACGACGCCTTCATGGCCTCCGTGACGTCCGGCGACGCCCTTCACCCAACCCGCAAGGGCTATGAAATCATCGCCGGCCGGGTCGTCTCCTGGGCCGGCTGGCAGGGCCTTATGAAAGGGAAATAGGGCGCTCCAGCGCCTTAATTCGCGACCTTGACGAGGCGCGCGCGCACTTCGCGGATCGGCTGGCCGTCCGTGATTCGGCCGAAGACAAGCTCCATTCCCTCGCCGGTCAGGGTCCGGGCGTAGCTCTGGACGCTGTAGACGCCGTTCTCGTCGATCGCCATCAGATAGACGTGCAGCGTGTTCTTCTTGATGCGCGCCCAGGCGAGTTGACCGCCGTCCATGGGATCGCGCGAGGTGCCGGACCTGAAGAGCAGCGGGTTCGCCGTTTTGAGGAACTCGATCTCGGTGCCCTTGCGCCGGACATCAGGGTTGTTCGGGTCGCCGCCCTGGCGGATCACCGTGGTCCAAGCCACGATGAAACCTTGGCCGGACGGTTCGATCA
>JABIRQ010000060.1 GCA_018699755.1 Rhodospirillaceae bacterium
GTTCAGCAGCGCGGCCGCGTCCGCGCCCTGGATATCGATCTTGCCCAGGGTGCTGGCGTCGAGGATGCCGATTCCGGTGCGCGCGGCCACCGCTTCGCGCCGCACGGCGGCATGCATGTCCTCACCGTCCCGGGGGTAGTGCCAGGGTCGCTTCCATTGGCCGACATCCTCGAAGACGGCCCCGTGGCCCTCGTGCCAGGCATGGATCGGCGTGCGCCGAATGGGGGCGTAGAATTCGCCCAGTTCGCGGCCGGCGAAGGCCCCGAAGGCGACCGGCGTGTAGGGCGGGCGGAAGGTTGTCGTGCCGACCGCCGGGATGTCTTCGCCCAGGGCGCCGGCCAGGATGGCGAGGCCGTTGATGTTGCTGGTCTTGCCCTGATCCGTGCCCATGCCGGTCGTGGTGTAGCGCTTGAAATGCTCGACGGAGCGGTAGCCCTCGCGGGCCGCCAGCTTCACGTCCTTCGCCGTCACGTCGTTCTGGAAATCGACGAAGGCGCGGGTCTTGCCGGGCGCGCGGTCGGAGGGCACCTGCCAGACGACGCGCATCGGCGCGTCCTCCGCCTCGCTCGCCTGGGGCGGGGCAAGGGCGGGCGCTTCGAACCCGGCATCGGCGGCGGCCTGCGCACCGGCCTCGGCGCCCTCGGCGAGGCAGGCGGCGAGGGAGAAGGCACCGTTGCAGGCCCCGGCGGACCGGTTGGCCTGGATCGCTTCGCCGGGCAGGAAGATGCCGCGCGCCTCTTCGAAGCGCAGCTTGCCCCGGCCTTGCGAGAACAGGTGAACAGCCGGGTTCCAGCCGCCCGACATGGCGATGGCGTCGCAGGGAATCGCACGCACCGGACCGGCGAGCGTATCGCCGGAAAGCGGCGCGACCCGAGCTTCCCGCACCCGCAGGCGGCCCTTGGTGCCGACCACGCCATGGCTCGCCAGAATTTCGATTCCCGCCTCCCGCGCCCGCCGGGGCAGGGGACCTTGGGGGTCGTCGCGCAGATCGACCACCGCGGGGACGACGATGCCGGCGGCGTTCAGATCGAGCGCCGTGCGATAGGCGTCGTCGTTGTTCGTAAAGATCAGAACCCTTTCGCCCGCCGAGACCGCGTGGCGGTTGAGATAAGCGCGCGCGGCTCCGGCCAGCATGATGCCCGGGCGGTCGTTGTCGGCGAATACCAAGGGGCGTTCGATCGCCCCGGTTGCCAGCACGACCTGCTTGGCGCGCACCCGCCACATGCGCTGGCGCGGCAAATGGTCGGGCGCGGCGGCACCCAAATGGTCGGTTACCCGCTCGACCAGGCCCAGGAAATTGTGGTCGTAATAGCCGAAGCCCGTGGTGCGCGGCAGCAGCCGGACCTCGGGCATGGCCCGCAACGCGGCGATCGTTTCCGCGGCCCATTCGGCCGCCGGCTTGCCGCCGATCGATTCCGCCTCGGCCGACTCCGCAAGCAGGCGGCCGCCGAACTCGTTCTGCTCGTCGGCCAGGATCACCCGCGCGCCCGCGCGGCCCGCCGCCAGGGCGGCCATCAGGCCCGCCGGTCCGCCGCCGGCGATCAGCACGTCGCAATGGGCGTTGGTCTGGTCATAGCGGTCGGGATCGGCTTCGCGCGCGGCGCGGCCCATGCCCGCCATGGCGCGGATCGCTCGCTCGTAGCGCATCCACAGGCCGGTCGGCCACATGAAGGTCTTGTAGTAGAAGCCGGCCGGGAGGAGCGGCGCCAGCAGATCGTTGATCGCCGTGGCGTCGAAGCGCAGGCTCGGCAGTCGGTTCTGGCTCTCCGCGAACAGGCCGTCATACAGCTCGATCTGGGGCGCTTTCTGATTGGGCTCGCTGCGCCCGCCGGTGCCGATCTGGAGCAGGGCGTTGGCCTCCTCGGCCCCCGCCGAGAAGACGCCCCGCGGGCGGTGGTACTTGAAGCTGCGCCCGACGAGATGGACGTCGTTTGCGAGCAGAGCCGAGGCGAGGGTGTCGCCGGCATAGCCCTCGAGATCGCGCCCGTCGAAGGCGAAGCGGAAGGGGCGCGCGCGGTCGATGCGCCCGCCCTTGGGCAGGCGGCGGGGCTGGTGGGTCATCCGCTGACCCTCTTGGAGCCGGTGTCGAGCTCGGCCGGCGGGCGCTCGCCCATCGCATAGACGGCGAGGATGGCGTGGCTGACCGTGTCGCGCACGGCGTTGAACCAGCGTCCGCAACCATGAACGTGGCGCCAGCGTTCCAGGAACACGCCCTTCGTGTTGGCCCGCATGAAAAGGTAGTCGGCCCATGCCTCGTCGCTTGCCCCGGCCGGGTTCTCGGGCCGGGCGATATGGGCCTCGCCGCCATAGCTGAATTCCTGTTGGTCGCGCGCGCCGCACCAGGGGCAGGGGATGTGGAGCATGGTCGGCGTCTCCCGGTCCTAGTGGGCGACCGCGGCCGCGCCGTGCTCGTCGATCAGCGCGCCGGTGGCGAAGCGGTCGAGGGCGAAGGGCGCGGCGATCGGATGCGGCTCGTCCCGTGCGATCGTATGGGCGAAGACATGGCCCGAACCCGGCGTTGCCTTGAAGCCGCCCGTACCCCAGCCGCAATTCAAGTAAAGGCCGCGCACCGGGGTCTTCCCGATGATCGGGCTGGCGTCCGGGCTGGTATCGACGATGCCGGCCCAGTGGCGCATCAGGCGCAGGCGCCGGAAGATCGGAAACAGTTCGCAGATCGCCTTCACGTTCTCCTCGATGATGTCGAGGCTGCCGCGCTGGGCGTAGGAATGATAGGCGTCGATGCCTGCGCCGATGACCAGTTCGCCCTTGTCCGATTGGCTGACATAGCCGTGCACGGCGTTCGACATGACCACCGTATCGATCACGGGCTTGATCGGCTCCGACACCAAGGCCTGCAGCGGATGGCTCTGGATCGGCAGCCGGAGGCCGGCCATGGCCGCGAGGACGCTGGCATGGCCGGCAACGACGACACCGATCTTGGGCGCCCGGATCGTGCCGCGCGTGGTCTCGACGCCGATCACCCGGTCGCCTTCGCGCAGGATGCCCGTGACTTCGCAGGTTTGAATGATATCGACGCCGCGCGCGTCGGCAGCGCGGGCATAGCCCCAAGCCACGGCGTCGTGGCGCGCGTTGCCGCCCCGACGCTGGAGCGAGGCGCCCATGACGGGAAAGCGCAGATCGGGGGAGATATCGACGATCGGACAGAATTCCTTGACCTGGCGCGGGGTCAGGATTTCGGAATCGATGCCGTTCAGGCGGATCGCATTGACCCTGCGGTTCAGCTCGCGCAGGTCATGGAGATTATGGGCGAGGTTCATCACCCCGCGTTGGCTGAACATGGTGTTGTAGTTCAGTTCCTGGCTCAGTCCCTCCCATAGCTTGAGGGCGTGTTCGTAGATTGCCGCGCTTTCGTCCCACAGGTAGTTCGAACGCACGATGGTCGTGTTGCGACCGGTGTTGCCGCCGCCCAGCCAGCCTTTTTCCAACACGGCGATGTTCTTCAGCCCGTGTTCCTTGGCCAGATAGTAGGCCGTCGCCAGGCCGTGCCCGCCGCCGCCCACGATGATCGCATCGTAGGCCGTTTTGGGCTCCGGGCTGCGCCAGGCCGCCGGCCAATCCTCGTGGCGGCTCAGCGCGTTGCGCGCGAGGCTGAAGATCGAATAGCGTTTCATGCCGTCCCTCGAAGGATTGTCCCGCGCATCGGCGCCAATCCTGCCGATCATATCATTTCGTGTCCCTGCGACATGGCCACCGTTGCTCGATCGCGGGCCACGTCGCGGGGATGCAAGCGTCGACAGGCTTTCAACCTGCATATAATCCCTGCATACTTTTTTCTCCACGACATCGATTGAAAAGCATCGACTTATGTTCGGCGAGCCCGGTCGCAAAACACCCGAGCGCATCGCGTTTTTTCTCGTTCCCGATTTTTCGATGATCGCTTTCAGCTCCGCGGTGGAACCGCTTCGAATCGCCAATCGCATGGCGGGTCGGAAACTTTATGCGTGGCGTATCGTCAGCAAGGACGGCAAGCCGGTTCGGGCCAGTTGCGGCGTTGCGGTGATCGCCGATGCCAGGATCACGCCCTTCGCCAATGGCGCTCGCCTACCGTTTTCCAGCGTCCTGGTATGCAGCGGCATCGGGGCCGAGCACTACGAGGACCGAGAGGTTTTTTCCTGGCTGCGATCGATCGCGCGCAAGGGTGTCGACATCGGCGCGATCTGCACGGGGTCTCACATCCTCGCGCGCGCAGGCTTGTTGGCCGGCTATCGCTGCACCATCCATTGGGAGAATTTATCGGGCTTCGCCGAGGCCTTTCCGGATGTCGACGTTGCGGCTCATCTCTTCGCGATCGACCGCAATCGGTTCACTTGCTCAGGCGGCACCGCCGGCCTCGACATGATGCTGCATCTGATTTCCCAGCAACACGGCGAGGAACTGGCGGCCAAAGTCTCCGAGCAATGTCTGCTCGATCAGATCCGGCGCAGCCATTCGAGTCAGCGGATGCCGCTCAATGTGCGCTTGGGCGGTCATCATCCCAAGCTGATCGCGACCATTGGGATGATGGAGGCGAATTTGGAGGAGCCGCTGTCGCCGGAAGAATTGGCCGCCCATGTCGGCCTGTCCCGACGCCAATTGGAGCGGTTGTTCCGCAAGCATCTCGGCCGATCGCCTGCTCAGTACTATCTGGAGCTGCGGCTGGAGCGGGCGCGCCACCTGCTTTACCAGACCAACATGGCGGTGCTCGACGTCGCTCTGGCATCGGGCTTCGTTTCGGCTTCGCATTTCTCCAAATGCTATCGCCAGATGTACGGCAAGACGCCGCGGGCCGAACGCATCGCCGCTATTGCCTGACGCGGCCTTTCCGAAGCCTCTCGGCTATTGATACGTCTTCCAGGTCTCGCGCAGCTGGTCGGTGCGTTTGGCCGTCATCTCGGACAGGCAGGAAAGGCGGATCAGAGGCTCCATCGTGCCGCCCTTGACGAAGGCGGCCTCCCAATCGCATTGCCGGTCGCGGAGCGGCAGCCAGGCGCGCTGGCTTTCCCGCAGGGCGTCCGCCAGGCCCCAGCCCGGTCGCGTCTTGTCGAGCTCATTGAGCTTGGCCATCACCTCGCGATAGGTGTCGTTCAAGGCGGCGTCGGCGGTTTTATAGTCCGCATCCGTGCATTCCATCATCTGCAGTTGTGTCTGCGGGGCATCGCAGGGTGCGGCGCCCTGGGCAGTTTGCGACGGGGCCAAAAGCCCGAGAAGCAGGAACAAGGCGCCGGTGGAACGAAGAGCGGAATGGGTCCGCGGCGCTCTCATCGTTCTGAACATGGGTTTTCCTCTTGGCGCCGGCGAGCCTTCCCAGCCCCGCCGGCGAGTGGGAATCGATCTAGTTCGCGACCGCCAGATAGTGCACGGCGAACAGGCCGTCTTCGTCGCTCCAGGTCTGTTTCGCTTCGAATCCCGCGCTGGCGGCAAGGGCGCAAAACCCGTCGACCGTGTATTTGTGGGAATTCTCGGTGTGGATTCGCTCGCCCTCGGCGAAGGCGAAGGTCTCGTCCGCGACCTCGACGCTCTGCTCCGCCAGGCTTTCGATATGCATCTCGATGCGTGCCGTAGAATCGTTGTAAAGGGCCACATGCCGGAAGCGGTCCAGATCGAAGGTGCCGCCGAGTTCCTCGTTGATTCGTTCCAGCAAATGCAGGTTGAAGGCGGCCGTCACGCCCGCCGCGTCGTCATAGGCGGCTTCGAGGATTTCCTTGTCCTTCTGAAGGTCGGTGCCGATCACCATGGCGCCGTTGCGCCCCAGGGTGCGGGCGGCGGCTGCCAGGAATTCCCGGGCCGCGTCCGTTTCGAAATTGCCGATCGTGGAGCCTGGGAAAAAGCCCAGACGGCGGGCCGCGATCCGGTCCTTGGGGCCGGGAACGACGAAATCCGTGGTGTAGTCGGTGCAGACCGCGTGGACCTCCAGGTCCGGATAGTCGCCGGCCAGGGCCTCGGCCGCCCGGATCAGATGATCGCGCGAGATATCGACCGCAACATAGCCGGCGGGGCGGTTTAGCGCGTCGATGAGGATGCGCGCCTTGCGGATCGCCCCGCTGCCGTATTCGATGACCTGACAGCCCGGCCCGGCGAGGGCCGCGATCTCGCCCACGCATTCGGCCAGAATCGCTTCCTCCGTGCGGGTCAGATAGTACTCGGGCAGGGCCGTGATCTGTTCGAAGAGGCGCGAGCCGGCCTCGTCGTAGAAGAATTTGCACGGCAGGGTCCGCGGCGCGCGGCGCAGGCCCGCGAGGGCTTCGGTCCGAAAGTCGGCGATGTCGGGCTCTTCGTCCCGAAAGGACGAGAGGGCGGCGGATGCGGTCATCGTGGGCCTTTCTGGCTGGATATTCTGGCGCCGGATCGAGGCGCGGCGGGGTGGAGGCGCTTGCCCGTCGGAAGGTGGATTGTCGCGGAACGCGACCAGGATAGCCTTATCGCATGTAAATGATGGCATTGTGACGGCGGTTGGAAAATCGACTTTGCGCGACCTCGATCCCGAAGGCCGTATTGTGCGGGCGGTCGCGACGATTTGCGGAGACGGATGGATGGCTGAACGAGACGATACGGCGGATGCGGCGGCGGTCGAGCCTGGCGAGGAATCGCCCACGCCGGGCGGCCGGGGGCCGACCTTGGCCGAGCAGCTCAAGGTCTCGGCCTCGCGCCAGTTCGCCGGCTGGTTGGTCGAACGCAAGGCCAGCCTCGCCTTTACCACCTATCAGGCGGGCAAGCTGTTCATGCTCGGCATCAAGGAAGGCGGCCGCCTGTCGATCTTCGAGCGCACTTTCCCTCGTTGCATGGGCCTGACGGGCGATGGCCAGACCCTTTGGATGAGTTCCCTGTTCCAGTTCTGGCGCTTCGAAAACGCGCTCGAACCGGGCCAGGATTATCGCGGCTACGACCGGCTTTATGTCCCCCAGGCCGGGTATACGACCGGCGATATCGATGCCCATGACATTGCGGTCGGCAGGGACGGCCGGCCGATTTTCGTCAACACGCTCTTTAGCTGTCTGGCGACGGTCAGCGAGAGCCACAGTTTCCGCCCCGTCTGGCGGCCGCCTTTCGTGTCGCGCTTGGCGGCGGAAGATCGCTGTCACCTGAACGGCCTTGCGGCCGAGGAGGGCGTGCCGCGTTTCGCCACGGCCGTCGCGCGCACCGACGTGGCCGACGGCTGGCGAGACAATCGGCAGTCGGGCGGCGTCGTGATCGATATCGACAGCGGCGAGATCGTCGCCGAAGGTTTCTCGATGCCCCATTCGCCGCGCCTGCACGACGGTCGGCTCTGGCTGCTCGATTCGGGCACGGGCCGCTTCGGCCATGTCGAGCTGGAAACGGGCCGCTTCGAGGAGGTGGCTTTCTGCCCAGGCTATGCGCGTGGCCTGTGTTTCATCGACGATTTCGCGGTGATCGGCATTTCCAAGCCGCGCGACGACACCTTCGGCGGCTTGCCCCTTGACGGGATTCTCAAGGAAAAGGCCGTCGAACCCCGCTGTGGACTTCTGGTGATCGACCTGCGCACCGGCGACACGGTCCATTGGTTCCGCCTCGACGGCGTCGTCTCCGAACTTTACGACGTGGTCGCCCTCCCTGGCGTCGTGCGCCCCATGGCGCTCGGTTTCCGGACGGACGAGATCCGCCGCACCCTGACGATGGAAGGCGCGGAGGAGGGCCGGGCGCCGAATGCCTGAGGGCGGCGCGGTCGGTCGTCTGGCTCGAGCCGCCTTGCTGCTTGTCGTCGCGACCTGCGCGGCGGCCTCGGCTCTCGGCGACGAGGCCGATATCAAGCGGCGCTGGCTGCCCGGCATCAAGGGCACGGACGACCGAGTTCTGGTCGAATCGACGACCTATCCGTGGAGCGCCATCGGCAGGGTCAACAAGGCGACCGGTGGGTATTGCACCGGCACCCTGATTGCCCCGCGAACCGTTCTGACCGCGGCCCATTGCTTGTGGAACCAGCGCACCGGCGACTGGATGCCGCCCGGCTCGATGCATTTCGTCGCGGGCTATCAGCGCGGCGAATTCGTCGCCCATGCCAAGGCGAGCGCCCTCGCCGTTCCCGACGGCTACCGCCCGACCAAGGCGGGCGGTCCGGCCGAACCGCTGCGCGACTGGGCCCTCGTGACCTTGGAGGAACCGCTCGGCGATCGGGTCGGGACGATCCCCGTCGCAACCTTCTCGGCCGCGGAGCCCGGCGATTGGCTCGCCGAGGGCGCGAAGCTCGCCCAGGCGGGCTACAGCCAGGACAAGCCTCATATCCTCACCTTGCACGATGCCTGCGCCCTGCGCGGCTTCGGGCGCGAGGGCCTGCTCTATCACGATTGCGATGCGACCAAGGGCGATTCGGGCTCGCCCATCCTGGGTTACCGCGACGGTCGCATCTTTGTCGTTGCGATCCATGTCGCGACGGCGCGCACGGCGGAAGGCGCGGTCGGGGTGGCGGTGCCCGGCGCGGTCTTTTCCGGGGCTGCTGCGGACTAGGTTGTGTACTCATTAGTTTGTCATCCCAGCCGCGACTTTCGTCCAAATCTTTGATTTGGCGA
>JABIRQ010000220.1 GCA_018699755.1 Rhodospirillaceae bacterium
ATCGTCGCCGCCTTCCACAAGGTCGCCCGCGTCATCCTGTAGAACAGCACGAATCTCCGGAGGAACACACACCATGTCGATCCTCGCCTCCGTCATCGAGAGCGATCTCGATGCCGTCGCGGCGGCCTCGGACCAGATCGATCGCCTGATCGTGGGCAGCGGCACGTCGGCCGTGACCACGGCGCTCGATCTGGCCAAGAGCCTCAAGGCCGGCGGCTAGGGGCTGTGCCGCTCGCTATCGTCGTCGCAGCGGTCGCAGCGATCTCGGGCTTCCTGATCGGTTACGACACCGCCGTCATCGCCGGCGCGCTGGAATTCATCGCCCGCGATTTCGTTCTCGACGCCTTTACCAAGGGAGTGGTCGTCACCGCGATCCTGGTCGGCGGCTTGGCCGGGGCCGGGGCCAGCGGCTCCATCGCCGGGCGTTTCGGCCAGCGGCCGACTCTGATGGCGACAGCATTCCTGTTCGCGGCCTGTGCGCTCGGCTCCGCCTTCGCCGAGGATGTCTATGCCCTGACCAGCTGGCGTTTCGGCTTGGGCCTTGCGGTCGGCGCGGCCACCATGGTGGCGCCCCTCTATGTCGCCGAGACCGCGCCCAGCGCATGGCGCGGTGCCCTCGTCTCGGGCATCCAGATGGCCATCACGGTCGGTATTCTGTCGAGCTATTTGGTCGGCTTGGCTTTCACGGCCTCGGGCGAATGGAGGATGATGCTGGGGCTCGGCGCGGTGCCGGCCGTCCTGCTGCTGGGCGGCCTGATGTTCCTGCCGGAGAGTCCGCGCTGGCTCGTCCTCGCGGGGCGCGAGGAGGCCGGGCGCAAATCCTGGCGCAGCCTTCTCGGCGGCGAATGGCCGGAAGAGGACCTGGCCGTCATCCGCCACGCGGGAGACGAGCCGAAGGCCCGCCTGCGCGACCTCTTCGCGCCGCGCCTTCGGCCGGTGCTGATGGTCGCTGCCGGGTTGTTTCTGTTCACCAACCTGTCCGGCATCGACGCCATCCTCTATTACGCCCCCGAAATCTTCCGCCAGGTCGGTTTCGGGGGCCCGACAGGCCCGATCTTGGCGACCGCCGGCCTGGGCGCCATCAACGTGGTATCGACGATTGCAGCGATGTGGCTGATCGACCGCGTCGGTCGCCGGCCGCTTCTGCTCTGGGGTCTGGCGCCCATGACCCTCGCCCTCGCCACCATGGCGCTCGCGCTGTCGCTCGATCCGGGCGGAGCGATCAGCGGCACCGTCACCTTGATCTGCCTCGCAGCCTATATCGTCGCCTTCGCGGTGAGTCTCGGCCCGCTTCCCTACGTCCTCATGTCGGAGCTCTTTCCCGCCGCCATACGGGCGCTTGGGATGTCCCTCGCGGCGGCCACCGCGTGGGGCGTCAACGCCGTCGTGTCCCTGAGCTTTCTGCCTTTAATGGAGTGGATCGGCATCGCCCCGGTCTTCGCCCTGTTCGCGGTCGTCTGCGCAGTGGCCTTCGCCTATACCAAGCGCGTCGTTCCGGAAACCAAGGGCCGATCGCTGGAACATATCGAGCAGAATCTCCTCGCCGGACGCCCGACCCGCGAGCTGGGCGACTGACCGGGCCTGGGCACGCCGCGAACCGCGGCTAGTTCTTCGCCGCGTGCCGGAACGTGCCCAGGCCGTTCCGGTCGTAGTACTCGAGAATGAGTTCGGAAACCGCCCCCGAGGGATCCCTGCTGAAGGCCGCACCGGTCGGGCCGACCGCATTCTCGCCGAACGTCTCGAAGGTGAACGTGTCGCCGTCATAGGGCATAAGCGCGCGTGTCGTGGGCGCATCCGCCGGGCCCAAGGTCATGGCCAGGCCGTCACCCTCCGCCGCGATCACGACGGGGCCGTAATAGCCGTTTTCATATGTCCCGACATAATCGGCCGGAGGGCCCGGGTGCCGGGCGCCGCTGGGCGCGGGGCCGTAGTCGAACTCGGCTGCTTCAGCGTCCCGCATTGATTGGAAAACCATCCCGTAAAAGCCCAGCCAATCCACGGTCGGCGCGCCATTCCGCACGATGTCGAGAAAGTCGTTGGTGATAGCCTCCGCCACCCCGATCGGCGCGGCGTTGGTGAGCGCCGCAATACCCAATCCTTCGCCGAGCAGCAGGTTGATGTTGGTCGCCGCCCCAAGATAGAACGCGCCCGAATGGCCGATCGCCACTTGGCCGAGTTCGCCGTAGCGGACATTCCAGCCGAGGCCGTAGAAGCCGGTGCGGCTGGTCTGTGTCCGGGGCAGGCTCGGAATCATGTGGGGCATATGCGTCACCGCCAAGGCATCGGCGTCGATGACCGCCTTGCCGTCGAATCTGCCCTCGTCGAGCTGCAGACGCAGGTAGCGCGCGACATCGTTGATCGACGCACTGGCGCTGCCGGCCGGAGCTTCGGCATCCGGATCACGCTCGTATTTCGCGACCCAGGCCGGCCCCGCCGCGTCCTTGCCGATCGCATGAATCCGCGCCCGATTCTCATGCGCCATATAGTCGGCATGGCGGAAGCTCGACCGCGTCATGCCGAGCGGCTTGAACAGGATATCCTCGGCCAGATCCTCCCAGGCGGCCCCCGCGGCGACCGCTGCTGCCTCGCCGCCGACGGTGTAGCCGAAATTGCTGTAGTTGTAGCTCGACCGAAAGGAATCGAGCGGCTGCTGGTCGAGATGGGCGAGAATATAGGCCCGGTCGTATCCGAGATCCTCCAGCAGATCGCCGGATGCGGTGTAGAGGCCGGAGCGGTGCGACAACATGTCCTCGAAGGTCGCATAGGCCGAAACATACGGGTCCGACAATGCGAAGAACGGGAGGTGTTTCCTGATCGGATCGTCCCATGCGATTTTCCCGCGCCCGACGAGCTCGGCAATGATCGTCGAGGAAATCGGCTTCGATACGGACGCGAGCTGGAACACCGTATCGGTATCGATCGGCTCGGGCTTGCCCACTTCCTGGACGCCGAAGCCCTTCGCATAGACAACCTCGTCCTGGTAAACCACCGCGACCGCGATCCCGGGAACGCCGGTCCGTTCCATTGCGTCGAGGACGAGAGCGTCGAGTTTGCCAAGGGCGGACTGGACCTGCTCGCGGCTTAGCGAGGGCGGGGTCGAGCTCGGCGGCGTCGACCGGAGGGATGTGGCGGTCTGCGCCCAGGACGATCCCGCGAACCCGCCGATCAGCAGGCCGGCCAGAGCCATCGACAGCGCACTCCTTCTCGCAGGGAGCCTACGCATGGGCGTTTTCCTTTCTTCGACCGCAAGCCACCATGGGCATCGGCCGATGATAGGTCAGGCCGCCCTCAAGCACCACGCGCCTGGGCCCAAGTCCTAGCCGCGCCCCGGACGCGCCCGCTTGGTTATTTGATTTCATCTATGGTCTAGTGCCCATTCATGCAGTAGCGCGGGGGGAGTAAGTTGATCGCTGCATTTCCGCCTTCGGGCTGGAAGAACGCTGCCCAGCGCATTCTTTCCGTGTTTTTGCCGGGCGCGCTCCTCATGCTCGCATCGTCCGGCACGGCATGGGCGCAGACCACGTCGAACGACGTCGTCCGCGAGCAGAACACCATCATCGAGCGGTTCTCGCCGCCGCCGGTGAAGGGCTCCGTGGACATGACCGTGCTTCCCCTGCCAGACCGCATTCCCCCGGAGATCGCCGCGCAACGGGCGCTCGTTCTGAAGAGCATTCGGATCGAGGGGGCCACATTGCTGCCCAACGATGTCTTCGCGCCGCTCTGGGCGGATATGGTCGGCCGCGAAATACCCGTCTCCGCCCTCTACGACCTGACCGATCGGATCGAGCGGCTGTACCGCGAAGCCGGCATTCTCTCCCTGGCGGTCGTGCCGGATCAGGACCTGTCGGACGGCGATGTCCGGATCGTCGTCTACGATCAATCCTATCTCGAGACCGTCGAGATCATGGGCAACGACCCGGATATCGGCGACAGGCTGGCTCCCTATATCGATAAGCTGGTCGCCATGCAGCCGCTCCGGATCAAGGAGATCGAGCGCATCCTGCTGGTGATGAGCGACTTGGCCGGCATGAATATCGACGCCACGCTTCGGCGGCCCGACACCCTGGGCAAGGGCGGTTCCGCCATATTGGAGATCGCGTTCGAGAAAAGATCGCTGCAGCTCTTGCTCGACAATCGGGGCACGAAGGAGATCGGGCCAGTCCAAGCCTTCGCCAGTTATCAGGAGAACGACCTTTTCGGCCTGTTCGAATCGACCAGCCTGACCTTCGCCACGACCCCCAATTCCCCCGAAAGGTTGCTGCTCGGCCAGATTGCCCAGGACTTTCCGATCGGCTGGAACGGGCTTCATGCCGGCTACCAATTCGGCGTCACGAACTCCAAGCCGGGGGGCGCGCTCGAGGAGCTCGATCTGAACGTCGGTTCGATTTCGTCCGATGTCTACGCGTCCTATCCGGTGTTAAGAACGATCGACCACACCATCGCGCTCAAGACCGGTCTGACGACCCGGAACACCGATGTCGATATCGGACCGGATCGGCTGACCAGCGATCGATACCGGTGGTTCTCCTTCGGCGTCGACGCGGACCACGACATCGGCATCGGGCCACTCAGCGTTCAGACCGAATTCCTGCAGGGCATTCGCCCTTTCAACGCGACAGATGAGGGTTCGCCGCTTGCCTCGCGTGCGATCGCCGAGACCGATTTTCAGGTGGTCACGGCGAATGCCCGCCTGCTGGTGGACCTGTTCGGCGGGCTCTCCCTGCTTGGCAGGGGTTCCGGCCAATTGGCCTTCGGCCCCCTGCCGTCGGTGGTTCAGATGTCGCTTGGCGGCGACCCGTTCGGACGGGCGTTCGAAACGGCGGCAGCGTCCGGCGATAGCGGAATCGCGGGTTCTTTGGAGCTGGCGCTCGACACCGGTCTCGACTTCGGCGTGGTGCGCCAATCGGCGGCCTATACCTTCATCGATTACGGCGTGGTGGGACTCCGCGGCAGCGATAGCATCGGGGTGGGAAACACGAGTCTCGGGTCCACGGGAGTCGGCTTCCGCGCCTTTCTCGATCAGGGCTTCGCGATCGACACGACCATTGCCATCCCGTTCGAAGCCGATGCCGCGGTGCGCGATTACGGGACACAGATTTTCTTTTCCGTGAAGAAGAGATTCTGATCGAGGCGTACGAACCGCGAGGCTTTGCGCCGAAGCGCATCATCGCCGACAAACTCAAATCGTATGCTGTCGCCATTCGTGAAGAACGGCTGTCTGCTGTTCACGATCAGGGATTGCGAGCGAACAATATTTTGAGAATGAGGTGGAGATTAATCAGTTTTACCGGGCTTGTTTGTAGGACTATGATGCGAAAGATTGTTAGGAGGCGAAGAATTTGTATAGGAAGCTGAATGATATTGATTACATG
>JABIRQ010000168.1 GCA_018699755.1 Rhodospirillaceae bacterium
AAATACTACTACTACCCGGGCATGCATGAGCCGGGCTCGATGCTCGCCTTCGGTATGAACAAGAAGTTCTGGGACTCCCTGACCGCATCCGAGCAGATTCAGGTCGAAGCCGCCGCGGCCATGGAAAACGACGTCATGATGGCCGAGTACAACGCCAGGAACGGCGCGTCGCTCAAGACCCTGATCAGCGATCACGGCGTGATCCTCAAGGAATTCAGCGACGAGATCTACGACAGCTTCGGCAAGGCCGCGGAAGAGGTCTTTGCGGAAGTGATGAAGCATGGCGACCTCACCAAGCGCATTCACGAAAGCTTCCTGAAGTCGCGGAACGAAGTCGGCGCCTGGGCAAAGATTGCCGATGTCGCCTATCTGGAGCAGCGGAACCGGGTGCTCGGCCTTTAGGCGCCCGTTCGGCATGAGTGTTTGAACGGTGGAGCGGAGCCCTCGGGCTCCGCTTTCCGTTCCTCATGTACCGGCGCCCCGCCTGCAATATTCGATTCCGGCGATTCCGGCGATTTCGGCTCGGGCGAGGCCTCAGGGCCGATCCGCATTCGATAATCCGCACCGCCGGGCACTATCGAGAGGTGGAACAGTGACCACGACGACGATGCACGAGACCGCCCAGCCCAGAGGGAGGGTCATTGACCTCGCCCTGCGCGGGTTCGGCCTCTCGGTCGTCGCCATCATGTTCGCCTTTCTCGTCAACAACTACCTGAGCTTCTGGCGCGGCTGGCCCGGCCTCTCCGACTTCTTCGCCCACCAAGGCTGGTTCGGGGGCGCCGGAGCACAGATGGCGCCCGAGGCGGTCTCGCTCGGCTGGATTCAACTGGCGATCTACCTCGTCGCCCTGGCCGCCGCGATCGGCTTCGTCCTGTGGAAGCCGGAACGCGGTCTGCACGACGAGGCCGGATGCATGCGCGCGATGGCGGCCTATATCGTGAGGGCCGCCTTTTGGGCGGTCTTTCTGGTCGGTATCGCCGACGCGCTGATCTCCTTTCTGCGGATCGAGGGCTTCCTCGAACAGTTCGTCGGCGTGGAATTGACCAACGACCTGGGCCAGTCGCGCTACCGCGGCAATCATGTTCACTATCCGCTCGTCCTGCTCTCCCTCGTCATCGCCTATTTCAGCCGCTCCCTCGGCTTCATCTGGCTGGCGGCGCTGGTCGTCGTGGCCGAGATGCTGATCGTGATTGCCCGCTTCATCTTCTCCTACGAGCAGGCTTTCATGGGTGATCTGGTGCGGTTCTGGTACGCGGCTCTTTTCCTCTTCGCCAGCGCCTACAACCTGATCGAGGAAGGTCATGTCCGCGTCGACGTGCTCTATACCGGCTTCGGCGCGCGCGGCAAGGCATGGGCCAATACGATCGGCTCGGCGCTGCTGGGGCTACCGCTGTGCTGGGTCATCCTTTCGCTCGGCATGCGGGGCAAGGCCAGCGTCATCAACAGCCCGCTGCTCGCCTACGAGACGACGCAGAGCGGCTTCGGCATGTATGTGAAATACCTGATGGCCGGCTTTCTCGCCGTGTTCGCTGTCTCGATGATGATTCAATTCGTCGGCTACTTCCTGTCCAACGCGGCCGAGCTTCGAGGCGAGGTGCGCGACGAATCCGGCCGCCACCCAACCGCCGCCGAGCCGGCAAGCTAGCGCGGCCACGGGAGGCCGAGAGAAACGCCCATGGAAGCCTATTTCGTCCTCGTCCTCGTCCTTCTCATGGCCGGCGCCCTGGCCATGGGATACCCGGTCGCCTTCGCCCTGCCGGGCTCCGCCATTCTGGCCATCGCTATCGCTTCGCTCGCCGGCTATCTCCTCGCCGGCGATACCTCGGCCTATTTCTCCCAAGGCGGGCCGGACCAATGGCTGACCGCGGGTGTGACCAACTTCCGCGGCGTCTATTGGGAGGTCGAGCGCGATACCCTGATCGCGATTCCCCTGTTTATTTTCATGGGAATCATGCTTCAGCGCTCGAAGATCGCCGAAGACCTGCTGATCACGATGGCCCAGCTCTTCGGCCCGATCCCGGGCGGCCTCGGCATCTCCGTCGTCGTGGTGGGCGCGCTGCTTGCCGCG
>JABIRQ010000495.1 GCA_018699755.1 Rhodospirillaceae bacterium
GAGCGTTTCGCCCCTCGGCGTAACGGGCGTCCTCTGCACCGGCCTCGTCAACGCCTCCTTCTACGGCATGGGCCCGATCTTCGCCCAACAGATCGGCCTCGACACGGCCGGAGTCTCGCTGTTCATGGGCGTGCCGATCCTCGCCGGCCTGCTCATGCAATGGCCGATGGGCTGGCTGTCGGACCGCTTCGACCGGCGCGCCGTGCTGACCGGCGTCGTCTTCTCCGTCGCGGTGGTCAGCGCCGCCATCGTGCCCCTGGTCGGCGTTTCCTTCCCCGCCGTCCTCGTCCTGGCCACCATGTATGGCGGCCTTTCGCTGACCATCTATTCCCTGTCGATCAGCCACGCCAACGACTTCATCTCGCCCAAAGACCTGGTCCGCGCCAGTTCGGCCTTCGTCATGATCTACGGCATCGGGGCGAGCTTCGGGCCCTTCGCCGCCTCGACCCTGATGTCGGCGATCGGACCCGAGGGCCTGTTCATCTACAGCGCCGCGATCAACTTGGGGATCGGCCTATTCGCGCTCTATCGCATGCGCATGCGCGCGGCCAAGCCGAAGGACGAGCAGGGTCGCCACGTCGCCATGCCCAACACGACCCAGGCGGTCAAATCGCTGGACCCGCGCACCGAGTGGGACGAGCAGGCCGGCCTCCCTGCGGACCCCACTGCGGCGAGTCCGGCGGAGACCCGCGACTGACGCAAGGCGGGCCGCCCGCAAGCAACCTTCGACAGCCGCCGCCGCGAATCGGCATACTCGTGCGAGCGAAATCGCCAAAAGAGGGAAGCCGATGACCGCCTATGTGATCGTTCAGACCTATGTCTCCGACCCGGCAGGGATGGAGGAGTACAAGCGCCTGGCCTACGACGCCGTGCAGAAGTTCGGCGGCAAATACCTCTCGCGCGGCGGCGCGATGGAGCATGTCGAAGGCGATTGGGACGTGCCGCGCCTGGTGCTGCTGGAATTCCCCTCCGCCGCCCGGGCCAAGGAATTTTACGAGTCGCCCGACTATACGGCCGCGCGCAAGGCGCGCGAGGGCAAGGCGCGTTTCGTCATGACCCTGCTCGAGGCCACCTAGGCGCGCCATGGCGGGCCCGGTCGAGACGACCGGCACGGCCGCGCGCGACACGACGCGTGCGATCCTGCTGTTTACCGTCTCGATCAGCCTGTTCCCGATCAACGACGCGATCGCCAAGCTGCTGACCGCCGACTATCCGGTGGCCCAGGTCGTGTGGGCCCGCTATCTCGTCCATCTCACGGTCATCACCCTGCTGATGCTGAGCCAGGCCGACACGAGGCGCCGTTTCGGCACACGCCGGCCGGGCGTGCAGATCTTGCGCGGGACCTGCATGGCGGTCGGAGCCTACGCCTTCGTCTTCGCCCTCAGCCATATCTCGGTGGTCGACGCCCTGGCGATCCTGTTCCTGACGCCCCTGATCATGGTCGTCCTGTCCATCCCGGTCCTGGGCGAACAGGTTGGCTTGCACCGCTGGGGCGCGGTCGTCGTCGGCTTCCTCGGCGTCCTGATCGTGATGCGCCCGGGCCTGGGGGTGATGCACTGGGCCGGCAGCTTGGCCCTGGTCGCGGCTTTCGCCTCCGCCCTCCAGCAGGTCCTGGGGCGCAAGCTCGGCGCGACGGACCACCCGATGACCTCGGTCTTCTATACCGGGCTGATCGGCTTCATCGTCGCCTCCGCCGTCGTGCCTTTCGACTGGCACCCTCCGTCGGGCAATTTCTGGCCCCTGGTCGTCGTCCTGGGCGTGATCGGCGCAATCGCCCATTTCGGCGTCATCAAGGCCCTCGCCATGGCGCCGGCCTCGCTGCTCTCGCCCTTCAACTACCCGCAAATTTTCAGCGGCGCCCTCACCGGCTACCTGCTCTTCGGCCATCTGCCCGATTTCTGGAGCATGATCGGCATCGCCGTGATCATGGCCAGCGGTCTCTACGTCTATCACCGCGAGCGGTTGCTTTCGCGGCGGGTTGCCGTGGGAACTTAGACCTCGATCAATTCGTGGCGGCCGTCGGTCAGCACTTCGCAGCCCGTCCCGGTGACGAGCACGGTCTCGCTCAACGCCATGGGTACCTCACCGGGCAGGCGCAGGGTCTGGGGGATGTGGAAGACCATGCCGGGTTCGAGCACGGTGCCGTCGCCCGACTTGAGATCGAGCATGTAGCCCTCGCCCCAGTCGGGCGGAAAGTTGAGGCCCACGGAATACCCTGCGCGCTTGTGGACCGTGCCGCCGGCCCTGGCGACAACGGCGGCGGCCGCTTCGTTGACCGCGGCGGAAGTGGCACCCGGGCCGATCGCCTCGATCACCCGGTCGACCATCTCGGCGGTGAAGCCGGCCAGTTCCCGCACTCGGGCCGGCGGCGGGCCGCAGAACAGGGTGCGGAAGATCGGCGCGGCGTAGCGGCGGAAGACGCCGGCATGTTCGAGGAACACCGCCTCGCCGGCCTGCACGGCCTTCTCCGTCGGGGTGGCGTGGGGGATCAGGGTGCGGTGGCCCGAGCAGACGAAGACGGGCAGGCCGGCATACTCCGAGCCCGCGCGCGTCATCGAACCCGAGACGGCGGCCGCGATGTCGTTCTCGGTTGAGACGCCGGGCCGGCACTCGGCCCGGGCAACGGCGACCGCAGCGCAGGCGGCATCCGATCCCCGGCGTAGATAGGCGATCTCGGCCGGCGACTTGATCCGCCGCGCGCGCTCCACCAGGCCGGACGCGTCGACGAAGGAGGCACCCGGCAAAACCGCCTCGAGAGCGTCATGAAGGGCTACCGGGAGAAAGAATCGGGCCAGTTCGAATCCGATGCGGCCCCGATCCGCTCCGGCCTCGGCCATGGCGCGCGCGATCGCTTCCTCGGGCGCCTCGTGGTCCAGGAAACCGATGCAGCGATCCGCCGCGAGCCAGGAATGAGCCTCGAAATTGCCCCGCTCCAACCCTCGGATGGCGAGCACCGGGTCCTGGTCGGGCGTGACGATCAGAGCCTGGGGATAGTAGTAGCCGGGCGTCTCGAAGCCGGAGAGATAGCAAATGTTCTCCGGCAGGCAGAGCACCAGGGCGTCCAGATCCGCCTCGGCCATGAAGCCGCGCACGGATTCGAGCCGCGCGCGGTACTCGGCCGCCTCGAAGGCCAGGCGCTTTTCGATCCGCATGTCCGCGTTCCCTTTCCGCCGGCGCGCCCTCAGGCCGGGCCGACCGCCTCGACGATGGATTGCTGAAAGCGCTGGATATTGGCCTCCCAGTATGGCGAGAAGCGGGGCCGGATGCCCGCGTCGTCGGGCCGGTTCATGTTGCGCTGGACGTTCTCGACCAAGGTCAGGTCCTGGTCCAGCACC
>JABIRQ010000002.1 GCA_018699755.1 Rhodospirillaceae bacterium
ATCCGGTCCGACAGCCAGCCCATGGCGGGCGAGCCCAGGCCTTGGCCCAGCAGGATTAGCACGACGGCGAAGGCGGCCTCGCCTCGCTCGATGCCGTGGGCGCGCATCATGTAGGGTACGCCCCACAGGGCGACCAGGGCGATGAAGGGCACGACATTCGTGCTCGTGAACAGGGCGATGGGCCAGACTTGGCGGTTGGCGGCGGCGGCGCGCAGCCCGGCCAGCAGGCCCATGCGATGGCCTTCGGCGGCGGCCCGTTCGGCCGCCCGGGCCGGGTTGCGGTCGCGCAGCAGGAACCAGCACAGCAGGGCGGCGGCGAAGCTGGCCCCCGCGACGCCCAACATCGCCGTGCGCCAGGAGACGAAGGCCAGCAGGGCGGCGAGAGGCGTCTGGGCGAGCATCGCGCCGACCATGCCGACCATGCCGGAGAGGCCGGCGACGGTGGCGAAGCGGCGCGCCGGGAACCATTGGCCGATCACGGTCAGGCAGCCGATCCAGCCAAAGGCGCAGCCCAACCCGATCAGCAGGCGGCCGAGATAGGCGGCGTGCAGGCTCTCGGCCAGGGCGAAGACGACGGCCCCCGCGGCGGCGACCAGGGCTGCCCCGGTCAGCACCCGGCGCGGCCCCCAGTTGTCGAGCACCAGGCCGACGCCGAGCTGAACGCTGGCATAGGCGTAGAAATAGAAGGCGGCGAGGTTGCCGAGCAGGGCCGCGCCGACCGAGAAGTCGCGCATCAGCTCCTCGACCATCACGCCCGGGGCCGTGCGCTGGAAGAAGACCAGGGCGAAGAACAGCGCGGCCGGCGCCCAGACCAGCCAGGCGCGCCTTGTCGTTTGGCCGGAGACTTGGGGCGCGCTCATCGGCTGCCGCGCCGGGCGAGGATGACCCCGGCCAGGATGACGGCGCCGCCGATCGCCTGTTCCGGGCCGATCGCCTCGCCCAGGATGATCCAGGCCCAGGTCGCCGCGAGGGCCGGGATGACGAGATAGCCGACCGAGGAGAAGCCTGCGGGCAGATGGGCCAGCGCCTGGGTCAGCAGGCTTTGGCCCAAGCCCTGGCAGGCGACGGCGATGAACACCACGATCAGCCAGCCGTCCCGCGTCGGAGGCAGCAGCACGTCTTCCCACCCTAGGGCGACCGGCAGCAGGGCCAGGGAGGCCCAGGCGCAGGTCCAGACCATGATGGTCGCAGTGCCGAAGCGGGCACGGAGATAGGCGACGATCAGCACATAGACGCCGAACAGCACCGAGACGGAAAGGGCGAGCAGATCGCCCATCGCGTGCTCCGCGCTGATCTGCACGCTCCGGCTCATCAGCACGACGGCGCCGGCCAGGGCGATCGCCATGCCCATCAAAAATCTGCGGTTGGTTGGTTGGGCCAGGAACAGGACGGCCCCCAGGGTGACGACGATGGGCGAGAAATTGCTGAACAGGGTCGCGTTGGCGACCGAGGTCAGCCCGATCGCGATGTGCCAGATGCCGATCTCGACCCCGAAGATCAGCCCGGCCAGGCTCAACAGGGCGAAATCGGCCGGCGTGGCGCGGTGCCGGGATCGGCGCGGCGCCCCGCGCGCCTCGATTGCCATCCAGACGAACATGACCGGGATCGCCAGGGCCATGCGCCAGAAGGCCGTGGCCAGGGGGCCGACCTCGCTCAACCGCACCATGGTGCCCGAGAAGGACACCAGCACCGTGCCGAGGAACAGCGCGATCAGGGCGAGCCGGATGGTCCGCGCGGTATCGCCGGGTCCCGGGGCCTTACAGGGCCCCGCAGCCGTGTCTGGCATAGTCTTGGCGCTTTCGGTCATCGCGGCGGATGTTAGGGGCGGCCCTCGGCGGATGCCAGCACGGCGGCGCGCGCGCATGGCATCCATGCGCCGGGCATGCACCGGACAAAAGATCGGGTCCTCGGCGCTCGCGCGGGTTTTCCGGCCGGGCGATTGGGCTATAGTCCGCGGCCATGACCGAACCGAACCGACAGGTTCCCGCACCCGACTCCGCCCTTCTGACACCCGAAGATCCGCCGCCCTTCGAGATTGTCAACGGGTCGGGGAAGGCCCCCCTGTTGCTGCTTTGCGACCATGCCTCGAACGTGGTGCCGCGCGCCCTGGATGGGTTGGGCCTGTCCCCGGCCGATCTGCATCGCCATATCGCTTGGGATATCGGCGCAGCCGAGGTTTCGCGCATCCTCTCCGCCCGCTTCGATGCGCCCCTGGCGCTCGCCGGCTATTCGCGCCTGGTGACCGACTGCAACCGCCAGGCGGACGATCCGACCTTCATCGTGGAGGTCAGCGAGGACACGGTGATTCCCGGCAATCGCGGCTTGTCCGCCGAGACGGTCGCGGCGCGGATGGACGCCTGCTACTGGCCCTATCACCGCGCGGTCGAGGATCTGCGCGCGGAGATGATGGCGCGGGGCCCCGCGCCGGCCGTCGTCTCGGTCCACAGCTTCACCCCCGTCTTCAAGGCGCGCGAGCGGCCCTGGCATATCGGCATCCTGTGGAACCGCGACCCGCGTCTCGCCGTGCCTCTGATGGACGAATTGACCAAGAACGATCATGTCGTCGTGGGCGACAACAAGCCCTATTCCGCGCGCGACGAATACGGCTATTCCATCCAGTCCCACGGCGCCGAACATGGCTTGCCCCAGGTCCTTGTCGAGCTGCGCCAGGACCTGCTGGAGGATCACGAAAGCCTGCGCAGTTGGGCCGGTATCCTGGGCGACGCCCTGGCCGCCGTCCTCGACGACCCCGATCTCTACCGCGTCGCCCGGTTCGAGGGCGCGGCGGCTTGACCGCACCGGGGCCGGCGACCCAAATCCAGGGGGAAACCCGTCTCCCAAACCACCCCCTCCGAGGAGGACCCGTCATGGACGACAAGACCCGCACGGAACTCGAAGCCGCCGCCTTCCGCACTCTGGTGTCGCATCTGCGCGAGCGCACGGACGTGCAGAATATCGACCTGATGAACCTGGCCGGCTTCTGCCGCAACTGCCTCTCGAAATGGTACCGCGCGGCGGCCGAGGAGAAGGGCCTGGATATGGATTACGACCAGGCGCGCGAGATCGTCTACGGCATGCCCTACGGCGAGTGGAAGGCGAAGCACCAGAGCGAGGCGACGGCCGAGC
Source organism: Rhodospirillaceae bacterium (assembly GCA_018699755.1). Lineage (GTDB taxonomy): Bacteria > Pseudomonadota > Alphaproteobacteria > CADEGL01 > CADEGL01 > JABIRQ01. The sequence continues at coordinate 3,127 of JABIRQ010000002.1, forward strand.
AGAAGGCGGCCTTCGAGGCCCAGGCCGCCAAGGCCGGACACTAGACCCCGAATTTCACACCGAATCGAACGGAGAGACGACGATCATGGCGGACATCGCGGGCATTGAAAGCGAAACGGAAACCGAGGCGCGGCCGGGCGGCATCGCGGCCGAGCATCTGCGCGGCTATATCGAGCGCATCGAGCGGCTGGAGCAGGAAAAGACCGATATCGCGGCGACCATCCGCGAGGTCTACGCCGAGGCCAAGGGCAACGGCTTCGACGCCAAGGTCATGCGCCAGATCGTCCGTCTCAGGAAGATGGACCGCGCCGACCTGCAGGAGCAGGAACAGCTCCTCGACCTCTACCGCCACGCCCTGGGGATGTAGCGCCTCGAGGGACGCTCAGGCTTTCGGCCTCGCCTGAGCCGCCCCTCGCAGCGGGACCCTATTCCGCCGCCCGCTGCGGCGCTGCCGGGCTGCGCCAAGCCTCGAGCAGTTCGGCCCTTCGCGCCTCGGAGGCGGCCAGGTGGCGCTCCTTCACATGGCCGTAGCCCCGGATATGTTCCGGCAGGGTGGCGATCTCGACGGCCAGGGTATGGTTCTCGTGGTTCAGGCCGGCCAGGATCTCGCCCAAGGCCTCCTCGTATTCCGCGATCAGGGCGCGTTCGCGCTTGCGCTCCTCGGTCCGGGCGAAGGGGTCGAGAGTCGAGCCGCGCAGGAAGCGCAGCTTCGCCAGGGCCCGGAAGGCGGGCAGCATCCAGGGCCCGAAGGTCATCTTCTTGAGCTCGCCCGTGACCGGGTCGCGCGGCGCCAGGATCGGAGGCGCCAGGTTGAATTCGAGCTTGTAGTCGCCCTCGAAGCGGTCGCGCAGTCCGGCCAGGAAGGCCGGATCGGCGTAGAGCCGCGCGACCTCGTATTCGTCCTTGTAGGCCAGCAGCTTGTAGTAGTGGCGCGCCGCCGCTTCGGCCAAGCCGGTCATGCCCTTGGCCTTCGATTGCTCGACCGCGCGGACCCGCTCGACGAAATCGCGATAGCGTCGGGCATAGGCCGCGTTCTGGTATTCGGTCAGGTCGTCGGCGCGCCGGTCGATCAGCTCGTCCAGGCTCTCCGACAGGCGCCGGGTCGCCGGCACGCCGGTGGCGGGCTTGGCGGCCCGCTCGACGCTGGGCAGGTCGTGGGCCGCCTGACGCCCCCACAGGAAGGCGCGGGTGTTCATCGGGACCGCCACGCCGTTCAGCTCGATGGCCCGCAGGATCGCCTCGCCGGAAACCGGGATCAGGCCGCGCTGATAGGCGTAGCCCAGCATGAACAGGTTCGAGGCGATGGAATCGCCCAACAGGTTGGTGGCCAGGGTGGTCGAGTCCAGGAACTCGGCATTGTCCGGCCCCGTCGCCTCCTCAATCAGGGCGCTCAGCGCCTCGCCGGGGAAGCGGATATCCGGGTTGCGGGTGAAGCCGGCCGTCGGGGTCTCGTGGCTGTCGACCACGGCCCTGGTCTGGCCCTCGCGCACCTTGGCCAGGGCCTCCTTGCCCGCGGCGACGACCAGGTCGCAGCCCAGCACCAGGTCGGCCTCGCCCGCCGCGATGCGCACGGCGTGAAGCGCGTCGGGATTTTCGGCGATGCGGACATGGCTGAGCACCGCGCCGCCCTTCTGGGCCAGGCCGGTGATGTCGAGGATGGAGACGCCCTTGCCTTCCAGATGGGCGGCCATGCCGAGCAGGGCGCCGATCGTCACGACGCCGGTGCCGCCGACCCCGGTGACCAGGATGCCGTAGGGCGAGTCGATGCCGGGCAGGGCCGGTTCGGGCAGTTGCGCGGTCAGATCCTCGATATCCACCACGCTCGACTTGCGCTTGCGCAGCCCGCCGCCCAGCACCGTCACGAAGCTGGGGCAGAAGCCCTTGAGGCAGGAATAATCCTTGTTGCAGGAGGATTGGTCGATAGCGCGCTTGCGCCCGAACTCGGTCTCGACCGGGACGACGGAGAGGCAGTTGGACTTCACGCTGCAATCGCCGCAGCCCTCGCAGACCCGCTCGTTGATGAAGACGCGCTTGGCCGGGTCGGGGAACTTGCCGCGCTTGCGCCGCCGGCGCTTCTCCGCGGCGCAGGTCTGGTCATAGACCAGGACCGAGACGCCGGGCCATTCGCGGATATTGCGCTGGACCTGATCGAGATCGTCGCGGTGATGGATCGTGACGCCGGGCGCGAAGCTGGTTCCGATCGGATATTTCTCGGGCTCGTCGCTTACCACGACGATGCGGCGCACGCCCTCGGCGTGCATCTGCCGGGTCACCGTCGGCACGTCCAGCGGGCCGTCGGCCGGCTGGCCGCCGGTCATCGCGACGGCGTCGTTGTAGAGAATCTTGAAGGTGATGTTGACGTTCGCCGCGACGCAGGCGCGCACCGCCAGGATGCCCGAATGGAAATAGGTGCCGTCGCCGATATTGACAAACATATGCTTGGTTTCGGTGAAGGGCGCCTGGCCGATCCAGGTCACCCCCTCGGCCCCCATATGGGTATAGGTGTCGGTCTTGCGGTCCATCCACTGGGCCATGAAATGGCAGCCGATGCCGGACAGGGCCTGGCTGCCCTCGGGCACCTTGGTCGAGCTGTTATGCGGGCAGCCCGAGCAGAAATAGGGCGTCCGCTCGATCGGCGAGACCAGGGCGCCGATCGAACGTTCCTTGGCGTCGAGAAAGGCCAGGCGCTCGTTGATGCGTTCGCTCTGGTGGTAGGGCGCGACGCGAGCGGCGATCACGCGGCCGATCTGGGCCGGGGTCAGCTCGCGGCAGCGCGACAGCAGGGGCTTGCCTTCCTGGTCGGTCTTGCCGACGACCCGCGGGCGGCGCCCGTCGGGCATATCGTAGAGCGCGGTCTTGATCTGTGGCTCGATGAAGGGGTGCTTCTCCTCGACGACCAGGATTTCTTCCAGCCCCTCGGCGAAGGCGCGCAGGCCCTGGGGCTCGATCGGCCAGGTCATGGCCAGCTTGTAGACGCGCAGGCCGATGGCGGCCGCGCCTTCCTCGTCGATGCCCAGGTCGTCGAGGGCCTGGCGCACGTCGAGATAGGCCTTGCCCGCGCAGACGATGCCGAGCCGCGCCTTGGGCGAATCCATGACCACCCGGTCCAAGCCGTTGGCTCGCACGAAGGCTTGCGCTGCGGGGATTCGCTCCAATTCGATCCGGTCGTCCAGCAGATACCAGGGATCGGGCCAGCGGATGTTCAGGCCACCCTCCGGCGTCGTGTAATCCGTCGGCTCGACGATCTTCACGCGGTCGGGATCGACCTCGACCGAGCCGGAGGCCTCGACCGTGTCCGAGACCACCTTGAAGCTGACCCAGAGGCCGGAATAGCGCGAGAGCGCCCAGCCGTAGAGGCCGAAATCGAGGAAATCCTGCACCCCGGCCGGATAGAGGATCGGAACCTTGGACGCCTGGAGGAACAGCTCGCTCTGGCAGGACAGGGTCGAGGATTTGGGCGCGTGGTCGTCGCCGGCCAGCAGCAGCACGCCGCCATGCTTCGCCGCGCCGGCCGCGTTGCCGTGGCTGAAGGCGTCGCCGGAGCGGGCTACCCCCGGGGCCTTGCCGTACCAGATGGAAAAGACGCCGTCCTTCTTGGCGCCGGGAAAGACGTGAAGCTGCTGGCTGCCCAGGATCGCCGTCGCGGCGAGGTCCTCGTTCACGCCGGGCCAAAAATGGACATCCTGGGCCGAGAGGAAGCGTTTCGCCGACCACAGGGCCATGTCGAGCCCGCCCAGGGGCGAGCCGCGGTAGCCGGAGATGAACCCGCCCGTGTCCAGCCCGGCATGGCGGTCGCGCTGGCGCTGCATCATCGGCAGGCGCGCCAGGGCTTGGCTGCCGGTCAGGAAGACCCGACCGCGTTCGAGGGTGTATTTGTCGTCCAGGGAGACGGCGGCGAGTGCCATCGAGGAACCTCGCGAATTTGATCGGTGAAGCGGGGCGTGGACCCAGCGGATATCGAAAACCTGTCCCCAGCTATTTAGTATCGCCAAGACCGATTCGGCAATGCATGGCGATATACCCATGCCGGCGGGGGTGATTTCCGGCTGTCGCTGCGCTATACCCCCGGCGACTTCTATTCCTCGGATTTAACCCAATGACCGTCCTGGTCACCGGCGCGGCCGGCTTTATCGGCTTTCACGTCAGCCGCGCCCTGCTCGACCGGGGCGACGCAGTCGTCGGCGTCGACAATCTGAACGACTACTACGACCCCACCCTCAAGGCGGCGCGGCTGGCCGAGCTGGAGGGGCGCGACGGGTTTTCCTTCGGCAAGCTGGATATCGCCGACGGCGATGCCCTGGCCCAGGCGATCGAAGGGCTGGGGGTCGACCGGGTGGTCCATCTCGCGGCCCAGGCCGGGGTGCGCTATTCCCTCGAGAATCCGGCCGCCTATATCCGCTCCAATATCGACGGCCATTTCGCGATCCTGGAACTGTGCCGCCGGCTCGACGGCCTGCGCCACCTGGTCTATGCCAGTTCCTCCTCGGTCTATGGCGGCAACACGAAACTGCCGTTCAGCGTCGAGGACCGGGTCGATGCGCCCATCTCGCTCTACGCCGCGACCAAGAAGGCGGACGAGCTGATGAGTCACTGCTACAGCCATCTCTATGGAACTCCGGCGACGGGCCTGCGCTTCTTCACGGTCTACGGTCCCTGGGGCCGGCCCGACATGGCGGCCTTCATCTTCACCCGCGCGATTCTCAAGGGCGAGGCGATCCGCGTCTTCAACGACGGCGACATGAAGCGGGACTTCACCTTCATCGACGATATCGTCGCCGGGATCCTGGCCTGCCTGGATCGGCCGCCCGAACCCGATGGGGATGGCGGCCCGGCGCACCGGGTCTACAATCTGGGCAACAATCGGTCCGAGCCGCTGATGCGCCTGATCCGCCTGATCGAGGAGGCGACCCAGCGCCGGGCGGAGATCGAATACGCCCCCATGCAGCCCGGCGACGTGCGCGAGACATATGCCGATATCGAGGCGAGCCGCCGGGATTTCGGCTTCCGGCCGAGCGTGCGCATCGACGAGGGCATCCCGCGCTTCGTCGACTGGTACAAGGACTTCCACGGAGTCTAGGCCAGCTGAAAGGAATGGCTTCGCGGACCTCTTTATCCGGAGCCAGTCAGGGCGTATATAGACCCTATCGTATCCACGGATCGCTGCGTTCATGCGCACCGGCCGGCTTGTCCGGCGGATGACGCCGCGCGATTTCCGGACCCATAGACGTTTTCCCGAGGAGGACCCGATGGCGGAAGTCCTGATGCCCAAGGCAACGGCCATCTGGCTGTGCGACAACACGACCCTGACCTTCCTGCAGATCGCCGAATTCGTCGGCCTGCACGAGCTGGAGGTCCAGGCCATCGCCGATGGCGAGGTGGCGCCCGGGATGCAGGGGATGGACCCCCTGGTGTCGGGCCAGCTGACCACCGAGGAGATCAAGCGCTGCGAGGGCGATCCCGCGGCCCGGCTCGATCTCGCCAAGTCGGACATCCCGCGGCCCGATGCGCGACCCCGCGGCGCACGCTACACGCCGGTTTCCAAGCGCCAGGACAAGCCCGACGCAATCGAGTGGGTCCTGCGCAACTATCCGGAAGTGCCGGACGCCCAGATCGGCCGCCTGCTGGGGACGACCAAGCCGACCATCAACGCGATCCGCGATCGCACCCATTGGAACAGCCAGAACCTGCGCCCGCGCAGCCCGATCGAGCTGGGTCTGTGTTCGCCGTCGGAACTCGAAGCGGTCGTCGTGAAAGCGCGCAAGGCTGCGGCCCGGGCGGAAGAGCGGGCGCGCAAGAAGGCCGGCAAGAGCGCAAAGGCCGAGGGCGGCGACAGCGCCGTCGAATCCCAGCCCGATGCCGGCATGGCGGAGGCGGGCGACGCTTCGGCCGATCCGGCGCCCGCGCCCACGCCGCAAAACCCCTATCCCTTCCTGCCGGGCAGCGACACGGGCTCGGGCTCCTAGGGCGTTTTACCCATCGTTCGTCATTGCCCGGCTCAGCCCGGGCAATCCAGGCCGGTGACGATCTGGATGCCCCGGGCTTGCGCCACGGCATGACGCGACGGTTGGCCGCGCGGAGCGCCCCGGAGCGAATCTGGAAGAACCAGACCCTGCTCTCGGGGCGTTGAACTTCCGCTATTTCTTTTTCGCGATCTTCCCGCCCTTCTTCTTGGACGCCTTTTTCTTCTTCGGCGCGGCCTCGGCGACCGGGACGGTGTAGTTCAGAGCCATCCGGCCACCGTCGGGATAGAGCACCTGGCCGGTGATGTAGGACGAGTCCTCGGTGACCAGGAACAGGGCGATGCGGCCGATCTCCTCCGGATCGCCGTAGCGGCCCAGCGGGGTGCGCGCCATCTGGGCGTGGCGCACGGCCGGATCCTTGGCGACCATGCGCACCATGTCGGTCGAGATCGAGCCGGGGCCGATCGCGTTGACCCGGATGCCCTTGGTCGCCAGGGACAGGGCGGCGACCTTGGTCAACTGGTTGATGCCGCCCTTGCTGGCGACATAGGCCGGGATCGTGGGGATCGCCATGACCGCGTTGACCGAGGACATGTTGACGATCGCGCCGCCCGTGCCCTGCTTGGCCATCTGGCGCGCGGCGTATTGGTCGGTCAGGAAGACGCCGGTCAGGTTGACCTTCAGGACCTCGTTCCATTGCTCGAGCGGCATGTCGAGGAAATCGGCCATGCGGTTGATGCCGGCATTGGCCACGGCGACGTCCAGCTTGCCGAACTTGGCGACCGCCGCATCGACCAGCTTCTGGATATCGGCCGGCCTGGCCACGTCGCATTTGACGAAGGCGGCCTCGCCCGGCCCGGCCTTGCTCAACGCGGCCGCTGCCTTGCGGCCCTGATCGACCCGCACGTCGCCGATGACCACCTTGGCGCCTTCGCCCACGAAGACCTTGGCGCAGGCCAGGCCGATGCCCTGGGCGCCACCGGTGACGATCGCGACCCTGTTTTCCATGCGCATGTCCGTTCTCCCTCTCTGCACGGCGTTTCGCGTTTGCTCTATCAAGCGGCGGGTGGGTGCGCAACGCAGGCGCGGTATGGCTTGGATTCCGCGCTCGCGCGGCGCACCATCCGACGGGAACAGGAGAGGGGAGTTGGTCCATGGTCGGCACGATCGTCAGCCCGTCGGATATCGAAGTCTATGACCGCGACGGCGCGGTCTGCCTGCGCGGGGCGTTGGATGCCCGTTGGGTCGCGGCCCTGGAAGCGGGTTTCGAAGCCAACCTGTCGGCGCCCAGCGAGAAAGCCTCGATCTTCCACGCCGACGGCGCGGCCTTCGTCGGCCTCGACGATGCCGAAAAGCGGAGCCGCTACACCGGGCGGGCGGATCTGTCGGCCCCCCGCTTCGTCGGCGATCTGGATCGCTGGCGCGACATTCCGGAGTTCCGGGCCTTCCTGCTCGAATCGCCGGTGGCCGAGATCGCCGGGCGCCTGATGGGCGCGAAGAAGGCAAACCTGTTCCTGCAGGAGATCCTGTTCAAGGAGGCTGGGGCCGAGACGCCGACCCCCTGGCACCAGGACATGCCCTTCTTCCCCATGGAGGGCGCGCAGACCTGCACGGTCTGGATTCCGCTCGACCCGGTGGTGCCCGAGAACGGCATCGAATACGTCGCGGGCTCCCACCGTTGGGGCAAGGCCTATCTGCCGCTCGACATGGCGGACCCGACGGCCCATTACGGCCGCGACATGGCGGGCTACGACCGGGCGCCCGATATCGACCGGGAGCGGGACAAGCACCGCATCCTGCTCTGGGACATGCGGCCCGGCGACATCATCGTCCATGACGGCTATGCCCTGCACGGCGCGCCGGGCAACACGAGCGCGGGCCGCCGGCGGACCTTCATCTGCCGCTACACCGGCGACGACGTGCGCTACCGCGGCGACAAGCACGAGAGGCTCGCCCCGGCGATGCCCCATTGCGGCCTGGCCGAAGGCGCAACGATGGATTGCGAGACCTTTCCGGTGCATTGGCGTGTGGACAGGGCGCCGGCGGAGTAGCGCTGGAGTAGGCTAGGGCGTTCCCGCCATGCCGCCGCGTTCTTCGGGCATGAAGTAGTTCAGGGCCAGGCGGCCGCCGTCGACATAGATCGTCTGGCCGGTCACGAAGGCGGCGTCGCCCGAGGCCAGGAAGCTGGCAACCCCGGCGACCTCGGCGGTCTCGGCCAGGCGGCGCAGGGGCGTCCGGCTCGTCCGCATCTTCAGTTTCACCGGGTCGGCCATGACCTTGGCCTCCATAGCCGTCTTGGTCGGGCCGGGGGCGATGGCGTTCACCCTGATGCCGTGATCGGCCAGGGAGACGGCCATGACTTTGGTCAGCAGCACGACCCCCGCCTTGCCCGCGCCGTAAGGCGCGTTGTTCTCGTTGGCGAGGAGGGCGTTGACCGAGGCGATGTTGACGATGGAACCGCCCTTGCCGCCGGCGATCATCGCCCGCGCCGCCGCCCGTCCGGTCAGAAAGGCGCCCTTGACGTTGACGTCGTAGACCCATTCGAACTTGTCCTCGGGATAGTCGAGGAAGGTGGAATGGAAGCCGACCCCGGCATTGGCGATGGCGACGTCCAGGCCGCCGAAGCGTTTCACCGCCGCTTCGACCATGGCGTTGCACTGGCCTTCGTCGGTCACGTCGCAAGCGGCGAACAGGGCTTCCGCCCCGCTCTTCTCCAGGGCGGCGACGGTTTCGCGTCCCTCCGCTTCCAGCATGTCGGCGACGACGACATTGGCCCCGTCGGCCGCGAATCGCTCGGCATAGGCGCGGCCGATGCCGCGCGCACCGCCGGTGATCAGGACCGTCTTGCCCTCGTGGCGTCGCCCCTCGTTGCGTTGCGCGGTCATGGCGAAACCCCCTCTTCGGGCATCTGGTAGTTGAGGCCGGCGCGCCCGCCGTCGACCCAGAGGGTCTGGCCGGTCATGTAGCGGGATTCGTCGGAGGCCAGGAAGAGGGCGACGGCGGCCATCTCCTCCGGCTCGGCCGGGCGGCGCAGGGGCGTGCGCAGGCCGATATTGGCCCGGAAGTCCGGGGAATTGGCCATGACCTCGTCGAGCATGGCCGTGCGGGTCGGGCCGGGCGCGATGGCGTTGGCCCGGATGCCGTGATCGGCCAGGGTGATCGCCATCATCTTGGTCATCTGCACGACCGCGCCCTTGGAGATGGGATAGGCGACCTGCTGCTCGTTCACCATCATGGCGTTGGTCGAGGAGATGTTGATGATCGTCCCGCCATTGCCGCAGGCGATCATCCGCTTGGCGGCCGATTGCGCGGTCAGGAAGGCACCCTTGACGTTGACCCGCATGACCCGGTCCCAGTCCTCGACCTTGAGGTCGAAGAACTTGGCCTCGTGGACGATTGCGGCGTTGGTGACGCAGATGTCGAGCCGGCCGAAGCGGTCGACCGCGAAATCCATCAGGGCGTCGATCTCGTCCTTCCGGGTCACGTCGCAATGGGTATAGGCGGCTTCGGCCCCCTTGGCTTCGAGGGCGGCCACGGCGGGCGGACCCTTGTCGTCCTGGATATCGCCGATGACGATGCTGGCGCCTTCCTCGGCGAAGCGCCGGCAATAGGCCTCGCCGATCCCCTGCACGCCGCCGGTCACCACGGCGACCCGGCCCTCGAGTTGTCCCACCTGTTCCTCCCTCGGTGTCGTACCACCCTCCCCCTTCGAGACGGGCCTGTGGCCCTCCTCAGGGTGAGGTCACATATGCTTTCGTCGGCGGCTATCGGCGTCGCTCTCGCCGACCCGCCTCATCCTGAGGAGCGGCCGCCAGGCCGCATCTCGAAGGGTGGGGCGGGTGTCCGGCGGGTTCCGGCCAGCAGCCCCGTCCTTATCCTCCCGCGTAGCCGATGCCCTTCAGGGCCTCGGCGATCTCCGGCAGGACGCCGGGGTCGTCGATCGTCGCCGGGACCTTGTGCTCCTCGACATTGGCGATCTTCTGCATGGTGCCGCGCAGGATCTTGCCCGAGCGGGTCTTGGGCAGGCGCGGGACGACGGTGGCCTGCTTAAAGGCGGCGACCGGGCCGATGCGTTCGCGCACCAGCTTCACGACCTCGGCCACGATCTCCTCGTGGGGCCGGTTGACGCCGGCCG
>JABIRQ010000263.1 GCA_018699755.1 Rhodospirillaceae bacterium
CCCGATCCGGTCTTCACGGACAGCCTGGAACTGGATCTGGGCGCGGTCGAACCTTCCCTCGCCGGGCCCAAGCGCCCCCAGGACCGGATCGCCCTGAGCAAGGCGTCGATGGCTTTCGACAAAGCCTTCGAGACCCTGTCCGGCCGGGACGAGCGGCGCGAGTCGCCGGTCGCGGGCGCGGATTACGCCTTGCCCGACGGCGCGGTCGTGATCGCCGCGATCACGAGCTGCACCAACACCTCGAATCCCAGCGTCCTGGTCGGCGCCGGCCTGGTCGCGCGCAAGGCGCGCGAGCGCGGGCTTTCCGTGAAACCTTGGGTCAAGACCTCCTTCGCGCCGGGCAGCCAGGTCGTCACCGATTATCTCGAGGCCGGCGATCTGCAGGCCGATCTCGACGCGCTCGGCTTCAATCTCGTGGGCTACGGCTGCACCACCTGCATCGGCAATTCCGGCCCCCTGCCCGAGGCCATCGGCAAGGCCGTCGAGGCCGAGGACCTGACGGTCTGCGCCGTGCTCTCGGGCAACCGCAATTTCGAGGGGCGCATCCACGCCCAGGTCAAGGCCAACTACCTCGCCTCGCCGCCCCTGGTCGTCGCCTACGCCCTGGCGGGCAGCATGGATATCGACGTGACCAAGGACCCGCTCGGCGAGGGGTCGGACGGCAAGCCGGTCTATCTCAAGGACATCTGGCCGACCAATGCCGAGATCCGCGAGGTCATCGATGCGGTCCTGACACCGGAGATGTTCCTCGACCGCTATGCCGACGTGTTCAAGGGCGATGCCGACTGGCAGGGCATGGGCAGCGAGGACGGCCGCACCTATGACTGGCAGCCGGGCAGCACCTATGTCCGCAACCCGCCCTTCTTCGAGGGCATGGGCGCCGAGGCCGAAGATCTGGAAGAGGTCAGGAATGCCCGCATCCTGATGGTGCTCGGCGATTCGGTGACCACGGACCACATCTCGCCGGCGGGCGCGATCAAGGCCGACAGCCCGGCGGGCGAATACCTGATCGAACACGGGGTCGAGCCGCGGGAATTCAATTCCTACGGCTCGCGCCGCGGCAATCACGAGGTGATGATGCGGGGCACCTTCGCCAACATCCGCATCCGCAACGAGATGACGCCGGACATCGTCGGCGGCGTCACCAAGCACATGCCCGACGGGGCGGTCATGCCGGTCTACGACGCGGCCATGAAATATCAGGACGAAGGCGTGCCCCTGGTGATCTTCGCGGGCAAGGAATACGGCACGGGCAGCAGCCGCGACTGGGCGGCCAAGGGCACCCGCCTCCTGGGCGTGAAGGCCGTCGTCGTCGAGAGCTTCGAGCGCATCCACCGCTCCAACCTCATCGGCATGGGCGTCCTGCCGCTGCAGTTCCCCGAGGGCACGAACCGCGAGACGCTCAGCCTCGACGGGTCGGAAACCGTGGACATCGCGGGCTTCGCCGGGGGGATCGAGCCGGGCATGACGGTCGAATGCACGATCCGCCGGGCCGACGGGAACAGCATGAGTGTGAATCTGATCTGCCGCATCGACACGGTGGACGAGGTGGAATACTTCCGCAGCGGCGGCATCCTGCACTACGTGCTGCGCAACATCCTCGCCGCGGCATGAGCCGTCCGAAGGGTCCCGAAGGGCCGGCGGCCTGGGAGGCCGTGGAAGGCGCGATCCGGTCGCGCGCCTCGATCCGCGCTTTTCTGCCCGATCCGGTCGAGCGGGCGACGGTCGAACGCCTGCTGGAGACGGCCGCGCGCGCGCCGAGCGCCAACAATCACCAGCCCTGGCATGTCTATGCCTTCGCGGGCGAGACCAAGGCCAAAGTCAGCGAGGCGATCCTGGTGGCGCGTGATTCGGGCGAAGAGGGGCACGAGGCCGAATACGTCTATGCGATGAAACAATGGCGCGAGCCCTACAAAGCGCGCCGCCGCGAGGTCGGCTGGGCCCTCTACGACCTGATGGGTGTCGTGAAGGGCGATTACGAGGGCAGCAGAGCCGCCGCCGACCGTAACTACGTCTTCTTCGATGCGCCCGTGGGCATGATCCTGACGATCGAGCGGGATCTGAGCGTCGGCAGCTGGATGGATCTCGGCATGTTCCTCCAGTCCCTCATGGTGGCGGCACGCGGCATGGGGCTGGATACCTGCCCGCAGGAAGCCTTTTCGCCCTATCACAAGATCCTGCGACCCCTCCTCGGCATTCCGGAGGAGGAGATCGTCGTCTGCGGCCTCGCGCTGGGCCATGCCGACGAAAGCGCGCCCGCCAACGACCTCTATACCCGGCGCGAACCGCTCGAGACCTTTGCGACCCTGCGGGATCTTTAGTTTCGTCAGAATCGTTATTGCCGCGAGGATCGTCCGGCCTGTGTCCGCCGTCACATCGCGCCGGCGCGCTGGCCCCTATCGTGTTGTTCGATCGCAGGGGTGCGACGACATCGAGACGAAATGGGAGAGCGCGGGCCATGCCCGAGCGTGGAACCAGCGAATTCGATGCGCGGGACGCGGGCGCCGCCCCGGCCCCGGCGCTTTCGGACGACCGTCGGAAAAGCCGCCAGCTCCTGGCCCGCTGGCGCGATGCGCGCGGCGACCGCGCCATGCCGTCCTGGGAATGCCATGGCCGGGTCGTCGGCGATCTGGATGCTTATTGCATCATGGGCCATTTCGGCCATGACCGTGCCGAGGCGGTAACCGGCAAGATCGGCGGTTTTTTTCTCGACCGGCTTGAAGCCGGCGACGGGGCCCAGTCGACCGATCCCTATCCGGCGGCCGTGGTCATGGGGATCATCCGCTCCCTCGGCACGCAGCTTCTGCATGGCGCGACGCCGATCCTCCACGAAGGCGAGTTCCAGACCGACACGGGCGCTCTCATCCGGTATCGCACGGCGGTTCTACCTTTCGGCGAGCCCGGACATGGCCCGGACCATTGGCTGGCTCTGGGAAGCTGGCGTTCGGCCGTGTCGGATCGGGCGCTGCGCGCCGCTTAACCGGCCGCCAGGCTCCGCTCCATCACCTTGGCCAGACGGCGGCCGAACGCGGCCGCGTCGCGCACCGGTTCGCCCTCGGCCAGACGGGCTTGGTCGAGCAGCAGTTCCGCCGCCTCGGCGACCAGATCGGCGGCCGCGCCCTCGGCAGCCTTCCCCGCCAGGGCGCGGATCAGCGCATGGTCCGGGTTGACCTCCAGAATGCGCTTGGATGTCGTGTCGACCTGCTTGTGCTGCTTGAGCATCCGTTCCAGATGCATGTCGAGATCGCTGTCGTCGGCGACCAGGCAGACCGAGCTGTCGGTCAGGCGGTTCGAGAGGCGCACATCCTTGACCGTATCGGCCAGGGCGAGGCGAAAGGACGCGATCAGGCCGTCCAGCTTGCCGTCTTTCGTTTCCTCCTGCGCCTTCGTTTCGGCTTCCGGCTTCTCCCCGCCGCCGAGGGCGGACAGGTCGATATCGCCGCGGGTGACGGAGCGGAAGGGCTTGTCCTCGAATGCGCCGACGGCCTGGATCCAGAACTCGTCGATCGGGTCGGCCATCAGCAGGACTTCGACCCCGCGCGCGCGAAAGCCCTCGACCTGAGGGCTGCGCGCCAGGGCATCGGCTTCCTCGCCGGCGATGTAGAAGATCGCGTCCTGGCCTTCCTTCATGCGCGAGACATAGTCGCCCAGGCCGGTCAGCCCCTCGACCGCCGTCGAGCGGAAACGCGCCAGGGGCAGCAGGGTTTCGCGCTGGTCCCCGGCCTCGTAGAGGCCTTCCTTGAGCACGCCTCCGAAATTTTCCCAGAAGGCGGCGTAGTCCTCGGGTGCCTTCTCCGCCTTCTTCTTGAGCTCGCCCAGCACCCGCTTGACCAGCGCATTGCGGATGCGCGCGATGACCGGATTGTCCTGCAGGGTTTCGCGGCTGATGTTGAGGGGCAGATCCTCCGAATCCACCACCCCGCGCAGGAAGCGCAGCCAGCCGGGCACCAGGCCTTCGCACTCGTCGGTGATGAAGATCCGGCGGACATAGAGCTTCACGCCGGCGCGCCGGGCTGGATCGAACAGATCGAAGGGCCGCGACGAGGGCACGAAGAGCAGGCTGGTGTATTCGATCCGGCCCTCGGCCTTGTTGTGGAGGGTCAGCCAGGGCGCGTCGAAGCCGTGGCCGACATGGTGATAGAACTCGGTGTATTGCTCGTCCGTGATCTCGCTCTTGGGCCGGGTCCAGAGGGCGGAGGCCGTGTTGAGGACCCGCTCCTCTCCGCCGTCCTCCACTAAGACCACGGGCAGGGCGACATGATCGGAATAGCGGCGCACGATCCCCGCGAGGCGGTCCGCTTCCAGGAACTCCTTGGCGTCCTTGCGCAATTTCAGGCGGATCGAAGTGCCCCGTACGGGCGCGTCCTCGGCCTCTTCGACGGTGAAGGCGCCCTGGCCGTCCGAAATCCAGCGCCAGCCCTGGGTCTCGCCGGCGCGGCGGGTCGTCACCCGGACCTCGTCCGCGACCATGAAGGCGGAATAGAAGCCGACGCCGAACTGGCCGATCAGGCTGGGCGATTCGCCGCCGTCCTCGGCCAGGCGGTCGACAAAGGCGGCCGTGCCCGACCGGGCGATGGTCCCCAGGTTCTCGACCAGCTCGTCGCGCGCCATGCCGATGCCGTTGTCGGAGATTTCCAGCATCTTGGCCTTGGCGTCGGGGCGCAGGACGATGCGGAACTCGGCGTCCTCGGCGGTCAGTTCGGGCCGGGTGATCGACTCGTAGCGCAGCTTGTCGCAGGCGTCCGAGGCGTTCGAGATCAACTCGCGCAGGAATATCTCCCGTTCGCTGTAGAGCGAGCGCGCGACGATGTCCAAGAGCTTCGAGACTTCGGCTTGAAAGGCGAGGGTTTCGGCGGCCATGGCGGTTCTTCCGGTTGGATGGGATTCTGTTGCCCGACGACAGAGGGGCGATATGAGGCGATATGAGAACGCTCGCCCGCACCCGCAACCCCGCGTTAGGCTGTTCGTCATGACGGAGAAGGGGAAGACAGCGGCGGCCCGCGCCGCCATGACGGGCGAGATTGCGCAGGAAGTGTGCGACACGGCGCGCTTTCTGGGCAAGGATTCGCTCGACCCGCGGGTGATGGCGGCTCTCGACCGGGTGCCGCGTGAGGCCTTCGTGCCGGAGTCGCGGCGCGATGCCGCCTATTTCAACATTCCCTTGCCCATCGGCCACGGCCAGACCATTTCCCAGCCCTATATCGTCGCGGTGATGACCGACATGCTCGACCTGCGGGCCAATGCCCGGGTGCTGGAGATCGGCACCGGTTGCGGCTATCAGGCCGCCGTGCTGGCCGAGATCGCGGGTCATGTCTATACGGTCGAATGCGTTGCGGAACTGGGTGCCGATGCCGCGCGCCGACTCGGGGCGCTCGGCTACGCCAATATCTCCTTTCGCATCGGCGACGGCCGGGCTGGTTGGCCCGAGCATGCGCCCTACGACGCCGTCATCGTCACCGCGGCGGCCGAAAGCGCGCCGCCCGCCCTGATCGAACAGCTCGCGCCCGGCGGATGCATGGCGATTCCGATCGGACGCCAGGGCGAGGGGCAGGAACTCTGCCTTCTGACCAAGGACGCCGCGGGTCGGGTGGCGCGGCGCGGGGTCCTGCCCGTCGCTTTCGTTCCCTTGGTTTCGGGGTGAGCCGCGCCTTGGCGAATCACCCGCCGAACCCCAGTTTTAGGGTTCGGCGGCGATGGCAACGGACACGTGAATGACGATGACGGCGAACCAGACATTGCAGACCCTGTTCGACAGCCTGGCCGCCCATGGCCAGGCGACGGCGATCGTCGCCCTGCATGATGGTGCGGTCCGGCGGTCGAGCCATGGCGAACTGGGCGACACGGCCCTCCGCCTCGCCGGCGGCCTGGCTGCGCGCGGGGTTGAGAGGGGCGAGCCTGTCGCCCTTCTCGCGCCCAACGGTCCGGAATGGATCGTCGCGCGCCTCGCCCTGATCGCCGTCTCCGCCCTGGCGGTGCCGCTCGACGATCTGATCGCCGATGACGAGATCCGCCGCGCCCTGGTGGATAGCGGCGCGAAGCGTATCTTCACCACCGGGCCCTATGTCGAGCGGATCGAGGCCTTGGGGCTGGCCGAGGGTTTGGAGATCTGGCGCCTGGACGAGGACGCCGCGGGCATCGGTACGCCGTGGCGCGATCTGCTGGACGATCCCTTGGCGCCCCTGATCCCGGCCGAACCCTCGGACACCGTCTCGCTTTTCTACACCTCGGGCACGACGGGCGCGCCCAAGGGCGTGCCCCTGACCCATGCCAATATCTTCGGCAATC
>JABIRQ010000440.1 GCA_018699755.1 Rhodospirillaceae bacterium
CCGCCGAATCGGCAGGCGAACCGGGCTCGACCGCCACGACGAGCGCGCCGGGGATCGGATCCAGGCCCATCGCTATGGCGGCTTCCGGCGTGAATTCCTCGGCGGTGACGCCCATCCGCCCGCGCCGCACTTCGCCATAAACCAGCAATTGGTCCATGACCGCGCGGGCCATGTTGACGGGCACGGCGAAGCCGATACCGACATTGCCGCCGGCGGGGCCGATGATCGCCGTGTTGATGCCGATCAGATGGCCTTTGAGGTCGATAAGCGCGCCGCCGGAATTGCCTGGGTTGATCGAGGCGTCGGTCTGGATGAAGTCCTCGTAGCCTTCAAGCCCCAAGCCCGTGCGTCCCAGGGCGCTGACGATGCCGGATGTCACGGTCTGGCCGAGGGCGAAGGGATTGCCGATGGCGATGACGAAATCGCCGACCTCGAGTGCGTCCGAATCGCCCAGAGGGACCGCGGCAATGCCCTCCGGCGGAATACGCAGGACGGCGATATCCGTCTCCGGGTCGGTGCCGACCAGCTCGGCCTCGAGTTTGCGCCTGTCCTTCAGGGTGACGAAGATCTTCGCCGCCCCGGCGATGACGTGGTGGTTGGTCAGCACGAATCCGGCGGCCGAATCGACGATGACGCCCGAGCCGACCGACTGATTGGCGTTCGGATCGCCATCGGGCGTGCCGAAGAATCGCTGGAAGAACGGATCGTCGAAAAGCGGATTCTGCCCGGCCGCTTGCCCGACCGTGGCGATATTGACCACGGCGGGTGTAATCTCGCGCAGCACCGGGGCCAAGGTCGGCACCCCGTCCTCGTCCTGGGGCAGCGGCATGGCGGCCCGGGCCGCGAAGGGCGCAACCAGCAGGCAAAACAGGAGGATCGGCGCGAGGCCGCGCTTGATCGGCATTGTCGGGTTCCCGTGGCGAGGCATGGCCGCGAATTCTTGCAGGATGGAGCTTGAAATCAAGAGATTCGCACCGTTTTGGCACTCATGGGTCGAAAGTGCTAATTTTTCATTCGTTCCTCTTGAATAGCATCGGCAATTTCCCACATCGCGCTCAGACCTACCGAGACCTGCCCGTTGCGCAGGCCGTCGGCGGGCTTTGCGGGGCAACCCGAACCGTGCGTTTGGATGAAATTCTGGAGGACCGAATGAAGTTCCGCCCGCTGCATGACCGTGTGCTGGTGCGTCGCCTCGAAGAAGAGGAAAAAACCGCCGGCGGCATCATTATCCCGGACACCGCGAAAGAGAAGCCGATGGAAGGCGAGATCGTCGCCGTCGGCTCTGGCAATCGCGACGAGAACGGCAAGCTTCAGCCCCTCGACGTCGCCAAGGGTGACCGCGTCCTGTTCGGCAAGTGGTCGGGCACCGAGGTGAAGATCGACGGCGAAGAGCTGCTGATCATGAAGGAAGCCGACATTCTCGGTTTGATCGAGGTCAAGAGGGCCAAGAGGAAGGCCGCCTAGCCCCGCGCCGACGCATCAATCGAATCACGCGAAGATCCAGAAAGGATTTCGGAACTATGGCTGCGAAAGACGTCAAATTTGGTGGCGATGCCCGGCAGCGCATGCTGCGCGGCGTCGACACCCTGGCCAATGCCGTCAAGGTCACCCTGGGGCCCAAGGGCCGCAACGTCGTGCTGGAGAAATCCTTCGGCGCGCCGCGCGTGACCAAGGACGGCGTGACGGTCGCCAAGGAAATCGACCTTAAGGACAAGTTCGAGAACATGGGCGCCCAGATGGTGCGAGAAGTCGCTTCGAAGACGAGCGATCTGGCCGGCGACGGCACCACGACGGCGACTGTCCTCGCCCAGTCGATCGTGCGCGAAGGCGCGAAGGCGGTGGCCGCGGGCCTCAATCCGATGGATCTCAAGCGCGGTATCGACATGGCTGTCACGGCGACCATCGCGGATATCAATAAGCGTTCGCGCAAGGTGTCCTCGAACGCCGAGATTGCCCAGGTCGGCGCGATTTCGGCCAATGGCGACAAAGAGATCGGCGACTATCTCGCCCGCGCGATGGAGACGGTCGGCAACGAGGGCGTGATCACGGTGGAAGAGGCCAAGGGCCTGGACACCGAACTCGACGTGGTCGAGGGCATGCAGTTCGATCGCGGTTATCTGTCACCCTATTTCGTGACCAATCCCGAGAAGATGCAGGTCGAATTGGAAGACGTGCACGTTCTTCTTCACGAGAAGAAGCTCGGCAATCTCCAGGCCATGCTGCCGGTGCTCGAATCGGTCGTGAAGTCGGGTCGGCCCCTGCTGATCGTCGCCGAGGACGTCGAGGGCGAAGCACTGGCGACCCTGGTGGTGAACCGCCTGCGCGGCGGCCTCAAGGTCGCGGCCGTGAAGGCGCCGGGCTTCGGCGATAGCCGCAAGGCGATGCTCGAGGACATGGCGATCCTGACCGGCGGCCAGGTCGTCAGCGAGGACCTCGGCATCAAGCTTGAGAATGTCGGCCTCGACATGCTCGGCCGGACCAAGAAGGTCGTGATCACCAAGGACGAGACGACTCTCGTCGAGGGCGCGGGAAAGAAGAAGGAGATCGAGGCCCGTTGCAACCAGATCCGCCAGCAGATCGAGGAGACTTCCTCGGACTACGATCGCGAGAAGCTGCAGGAGCGGCTGGCCAAGCTGGCGGGCGGGATCGCGGTGATTCGCGTCGGCGGCGCCACCGAGATCGAAGTGAAGGAGCGCAAGGACCGGGTCGAGGACGCGATGCATGCGACCCGCGCGGCCG
>JABIRQ010000231.1 GCA_018699755.1 Rhodospirillaceae bacterium
CGGCCGCCCACCGCCAAGCCGGCTCCACCCTGAAGCCCTTTCTTTACGGCCTCGCCGTCGAGAAAACCTATCTGACGGCCGCGTCCCTGCTCGACGACGCGCCGATCAATCTGGAAACCGTGACCGGCCTCTATATCCCCCAGAACTACGATCGCGATTTCAAGGGTCTGGTCAGCCTGCGCACGGCCCTGGGCAATTCCCTTAACATCCCGGCCGTGCGCACCCTGGTTCTAACGGGCGTCGAGCCGTTCCGCCTGTCCCTCAACGCCTTTGGCTACGACAGTATTCGGCGCGATGGGGAATATTACGGCTATGCCCTGGCGTTGGGTTCGGCCGAGGTCAGTCTGCTGGAACAAGTGAACGCCTACCGTGCCTTGGCCCGGGGCGGGATGTGGTCGCCCTTGCGCCTGCGCGCCGACGACGCGGAGGGGCCGGAACGGCGAATCATGGCCCCGGGTGCGGCCCATATCGTGGCCGATATCCTGAGCGACCGGGGCGCGCGCGGCCTGACTTTCGGCTTGGCCAATGTCCTCTCCACGCCCTATTGGAGCGCGGCGAAAACCGGCACCAGCAAGGCGATGCGCGACAACTGGTGCATCGGCTTCTCGGACCGCTACACGGTCGGGGTCTGGGTCGGCAATTTCGAGGGCGATTCGATGCACGGCGTCTCCGGCATCACCGGAGCCGGGCCGATCTGGCGCGACGTCATGGACCGCCTGCACGAAGACCGGCCGTCGCGCCCGCCCGCGCCGCCGCCGGGACTGCTGCGCCAGACCGTGGCCTTCGATCCGGCGGTCGAGCCGGCGCGCGCGGAATGGTTCCTCTCCGGGACCGAGATCGAGACCGTCGCCCTCGCGCCCGCCGCCCAGGCGGTGCCGCAAATTCTCAGTCCGGCCAACGGCATGATCATCGCCCTCGACCCCGACATCCCGCCCGAACGTCAGAGGGTCGCGATTCTGACCCGCGGGGCCGAGGCGAGCGTCCTCGTCCTCGACGGGCTGCCCTTGAACACCGCCGGCTCGGCGCGCTGGTGGGTGCCGCAGCCGGGCTATCACACCCTTTCGATGCGCGATTCCGCGGGCCGGGAGGTCGATTCGGTGCGTTTCACGGTGCGCGACCACCGCTAGGAGTCAGAAACGTGGCGGTGCGATCGTGCGGGCGATGCCGATATCTTCTCGCCAGCTCCGCAGCCAGGCTTCCTGAAGATACTCGTAGACTTCCTCGAAGCGCGCGTTGACCGCGGCGAAATCCCGGCGCAGGTCCACGGCCGCCTCCTCGACAGCGTCGCGCAGGGCGTCTTCGTCCGTCATGGTCAGGCGTCCGCCTTCCAGCACCACCCGGCCATCGACCAGCACGGTATGGACCGCGGCGCCCGCCTCGCTGAACACGGTCTGGCGCGCGGCGCTGTTGAAAGGCAGATAGCTCGGCCGGCCGAGATCGAGCAGGGTCATGTCCGCCTTCATGCCCGGTTTCAGGGCGCCGACCTCATCCGCCAGGCCGAGCGCGCCCGCGCCGCCCTCCGTGGCCCAACGGATGACCTGGGCGGCGGGTGGGATCGCGTTCCGTTGGGGATCGTGCAGCCCGGCCAGGGAACAGACCAGGCGCATCGCCAGGAAGGTGTTCTGTATATCGCTGCAACTGCAGTTGTCGCAGCCCAGCGCCACCCTGGTTCCGGCTGCAAGGTAGAGGGGCACCGGCGCCGCCCCGCTCAGGGTTTTCATGTTGCTCGCCGGGTTCAGGATGACCGTCGCGCCGGCTTCGGTGACCATCTCGATCTCCGCCTCGGTCAGCCAGACCGTGTGGGCCATGCCGGTGCCGGGGCCGAGCAGGCCCATGTCGCGCAGATAGCCGACCTGCGATCCGCCATGCTCGGCCAGGATGGTCTTCGCACTCAAGGCTTCGGTGCGTGCCTCGTTGACATGGGTGATGACGGGCAGGCCGTCGCTTTCCGCCAGGGCGGCGATCCGGCGCAGCAGGTCCGGCGTGCAGAGCAGGGGGGTCGAAGGGCCGAGCGCCCAGCTCATGCGCGGCCGCCCCTGCCCGATGCGCCGGTATTGTTCGACCGCCTGCTCGAACGGCCCCGCGCCCGCGCCCTCCTCGACGGCCGAGCCCAGGCGGTCATGCAGATGCTCGGGCACGCATTCGCGCCAGAAGGGCGTCAGCTCGATGCCGAAGCGATCGCCGATCTGAAGGGACAGCACCACGCGGATGCCGATCTCCTCATAGGCGGCGAGGACGGTGTCGACATTCTCCTCGCTGATCGGATGCAGGGTGACCATGTCCTGCAAGGTGGTGATGCCGCTCTTCAGGCATTCGGCGGCCCCCAACATGGTGCGCGCCCGCAGTTCCGCCGGGCTGCGCGGCGGATAGGCCGGCGGCAGGCAGTTGAGCAGCCACATGTCGAAGGGGACCGGATGGAGCATCCCCTTCAGCATCGTGTCGTGGGAATGGTAATGGGCATTGACGAAGCCGGGCAGGACCAGCCGGTCGGCGGCGTCGATCACCCGCTCCGCGCGCTCCGCCGGTATCTGCGGCGCGATCCCGACGATGCGGCCGCCCTCGATCAGGATATCGGCCGCAGCCGGGCGGTCCGTGTCGGCGTCGTGATCGTAGACCCGTCCGCCCTTGATCAGGATCGTCTTGGTCATCGCATCCTAGCCCGCGAAGTCGTCGATATGGGGTCCGGCGGCGGCCAGGAAAGCGTCCGCGGTCACGTTGCGACCCGAGACGATGACCGCGCAGGAATCGCCGAGCGGCCCGGCCCGGTCCGCAAGGATCGCTGCCGCGCCCACCGCGCCCGAACCCTCGGCCATCACGCCGTTCCCTGCCAGCAGCGCGGCCATGCCCCGCGCGATCGAGTCCTCGTCGACCAGGACGACGTCGTCGACATGATCGCGCACGGCGGCGAAGGTCCAGCGGTTGTCCAGGCCGATGCCGCCGCCCAGGGCGTCGGCGAGGGTCGGCAGTTCCTCGACCGGGATCGGTCGGCCGGCCTGCAGGCTCTGGTACATGGCGGCGCCGCGCTCCATCGAGACGCCGACGACGCGCGTCCTGGGCCGTGCAGCCTTGATCGC
>JABIRQ010000183.1 GCA_018699755.1 Rhodospirillaceae bacterium
CGACGCCGCAGACCCCCGCCGCCCACTCGGCCGAGAAGGGTTCGCCCGACCGTCCCGTGCGCAGATACTCGCCGTAGCGGTCGAAGCCGGTGCAATAGGTCTCGACGAAGGCCCGGTCGCACAGCCCCTCCTCGAGCAGGGTCCAGGTGAGGGCGAGCATCAGCGCCGTGTCGGTGCCGGGCACGATGGGCCACCACTCAACCTCGGCCTCGCCCGCGAGATCGTCGCGCAGGGGGCTGATGTTGAGGAGGCGCGTGCCGCGCTCGGTCAGCCGGTCGCGCCAGCGCCGGTAGACATGCTCGCCGCAGCCGCCGGACTCGACCTGGGCGTTGCGGGACGGCATCCCGCCGAAGGCCACCAGCAGCTCGGTGTTCTCGGCGAGGGAGTTCCAGCTCGTCGACGGGCCGTAGAGCAGCCGGTTGTCGCCCAGCACGTGGGGCAGCAGCACCATGCCCGCGCCGTAGCTGTAGTTGTTCACCTGGTCGACGAAGCCGCCGCCGACATTCAGGAAGCGCTTGAGCTGGGTCTTGGCGTGATGGAATCGGCCGGCGCTCGACCAGCCGTAGGAGCCGCCGAAGATCGCGTCGCCGCCGAAGGCGCCGCGCACCCGATCGAGTTCGCCCGCGACCAGGTCATAGGCCTTTTCCCAAGACACCTCGACGAAGGGTTCGGCACCGCGGCCGGCCCCCGAGGCGCCGGGCCCGTCTTCGAGCCAGCTCTTGCGGACGGCCGGCCGCCGGAGGCGCGTCGGGTGATCGTAGGACTCGGCCACGCCGCCGAGCAGGGGAGACGGGTCCGGATCGCGCTCGAAGGGCGCGACCGCGCCGATCGCGCCGTCCGCCGCACGCGCGCGGAATGCGCCCCAATGGGAGCTGGTCAGTTGCATGGCGGGTCTCCGCATTCCTGTCTCCACCAGGCCGTCGTCGAGAGGAGCGGAACGGCCCGACAGGACGGACACGCTAGTGCCGGATTCCCAAGGTAACAGATATTTCCTCGGACTCAGAGGCGCTCGGCCTCGCCGCTTCGGCGGGCGGCGGCGAACAGGCGGTCCAGGGCGAGCGGCGCCAGGATCGAGGTGGCGAGACAGACCAGGACCATCGCGCCGTAGACCTCGGCGCCGACGATTCCGGGGCCGAGGCGCGCGCCTTCGTGCAGAATCACCATGGCGATCTCGGCCCGGGGCACCATCGTGACGCCGACCAGCAGCGCGCCGAAGGCGCCCATCCCGGCGAGGGCCGGCAGCCCCGCCCCCGCGACCTTGCCCAGGACGGCCGCGGCCAGCAGCGCGAGGGCGAGGGGCAGGGCATCGCCGAGGGCGGCCGGCTCCAGCGCAAGGCCGATGCCGATGAAGAAGAACGGCGCGAAGAAATCGTGGATCGGCAGGAAGATCGTCTCCTCCTTGACCGCCACGGGATCGCGGCTGAACACCAGGCCCGCGAAGAAGGCGCCGATCGCCAGGCTGAAGCCCAGCCCGTCGGCCAGAACGGCGATGATCACGCCGACCCCGAACAACATCAGACTGGGCGCGGGCTCCGGCTCCAGGCGCTTGAAGGCGGCCATCAGGGGTTTTTCGACATAGCGCGCGAAGGCCAGGCAGACGGCGGCGAAGAACGCGGCCTTCAGGGCGAAGGCCACGCCGACCTCGCCGGCCGCGGCGGCCAGATCGACTCCGTTCCCAGCGGCCAGCAAGGGCGCGAGGGCAAGCAGGATCGCCATCAACACGACGCCGGAGATGTCGTCCATCTCGGCGACATCGACCACCAGGCCGCCGGTCCTGGTTCGGATCAGCCCGGCGTCGCGCCACAGGGCGACGCAGACGCCCAGGCTGGTCGCGGTCAGCGCGGTGGCGACCACGAGGCTGGTCACGAGGCCGTAGCCGAACGGGCCGCGCATGACGAGATAGCCGAGCGCACCGCTGAGCGTCACGTTGCCCAGCCAGACCCAGCCGGCGCGGCCAAGTTGGCCGACCAGGGAGGCGAGGTCGCATTCGATGCCGACCCGGAACAGCAGGCAGACCAGCCCGACCTTGGCCAGGAAGCCGAGCACGGCATGGGTTTCGCGGTTGAACAGGGCGAACTCGCGATCCAGCAGGGCGAGGGCCAAGCCCAGCAGGACATACCCAACCAGGGCCGGCACGCCGATCCGCCGGCCGAGCAGACGCAGGACCAGCGCCGCCAGC
>JABIRQ010000001.1 GCA_018699755.1 Rhodospirillaceae bacterium
AGGCCGAGGCCCTGGGCGCCGACGGGCTGATGATCATCCCGCCCTACTACTACACCCCGACCGACGACGAGATCTTCCGCTACTACCAGGCGATCTCGGAGGCCGTGTCGATCCCGATCATGCTCTACAACAACCCCGTCACGTCGAATGTCGACATGTCGGCCAAGCTGGTTGCGCGCCTCACGGCGGCCTTCGACAACGTGCGCTACATCAAGGAGGCCAGCGGCGATGTCGGCCGGGTCTACGACATCGTCCGCCTGACCGAAGGGGTGATGAACGTCTGGGCCGGCGGCCGGGTCTACGAATCCTTCCTCCTGGGCGCCAACGGCTACGTCAATCCCTACGGCAACTACATCCCCGGTCCATCCTCGCGCATCTTCGACCTGATGAACGAGGGCCGGATGGAGGAGGCGCGGGAAATCTACCACCACATCCTGCGCATGGACGCGATCATCGTGCCGGGCCACCCGACCTACGGCCATCAATGCTATTCGAAAGCCCTGGCCGCCCTCGCCGGCTGCCCGATCGGCGACGTCCGCCCGCCCCTGACCCGCTTCGACCAACTCGGCCAGGAAGGCCGCGACCGCCTCGCGCGGCTCGGCGAGGTGATGGCCGATCTCGGCGTCATCGACCGCACGGCCGTGGCGGCGGAGTAGCCGCGGCGCGCCGAACCGCCTTTCGTAGCCTCATCCTGAGGAGCGCGCGCAGCGCGCGTCTCGAAGGATGTGACGCGCCTGGGTCCTAGATTAGTCTGGATCCTAGATTAGCAGGACAGCGTCTCGACCCGCACCTTGGCCAGGCCCTTGCGCACGAAGCCGAGTTCGCGCGCCGCGGCGTAGGAAACGTCCAGGACGCGGCCGTCGATATAGGGCCCGCGGTCGTTGACCGTGAGCAGCACCGCCTTGCCGTTCGACCGGTTCGTCACCCGGATCTTGCTGCCCAGGGGCAAGGTGCGGTGGGCCGCCGTCATCGCATACATGTCGAAGGCTTTGCCGCTCGCGGTGGGCCGGCCCTGGAAGCGCTTGCCGTACCACGACGCCTTGCCGGCCTCGCGATGGTCGGGCGCGCCCTGACACCCCTGCGCGTTGGCAGCGGCGGCGGCGAGCGCCGCGATGCCGGTGGGAAGGGACGCATGTTCCGCCCGGCTGGGGCCGGCGAGGGCAACGGCGAACAGAACGGTGAGGGCCAGAACGGCCCGCCACCGGGTCGGGAAAACTTGCTGGGCCGGGGCGTCATTGCCCGGACCGGCCTTCGATGGGCGGTTCGAAACCGCAGGGGGCATGGCCCGCCTCTAAGCTGCACAATGGAATCGGCGGTCTATGGCGCCGAATTGTGTCAGAAATGGGGCGCCGGCGCTGAAAAGCGAATCCCCTAGAACAGCCCCTCGACCTCGCCCGCGTCGTTGAGGCGGATACTTTCCGCCGCCGGCACCCGCGGCAGGCCGGGCATGGTCATGACGTCGCCGCAGACCGCGACCAGGAATTCGGCGCCGGCGGAGACGCGGAGTTCGCGCACCGCCACCTCGTGCCCCTCGGGCGCGCCCTTGAGGGTCGGATCGGTCGAGAAGCTGTATTGGGTCTTGGCCATGCAGATCGGGAAATGGCCGAAGCCCGCCTCCTGATATTGCGCGTATTGGCCGCGCACCCGGGCATCGGCGGCGATACCCGCCGCGCCGTAGATTGTCTTGGCGATGGTCTCGGTCTTGTCCCACAGGCTCGCCTCGTCGGGATAGAGCGGCTTGAAATCCGCCGTCCCGCCCTCGACCAGCTCGACCACCTTGCGCGCCAGGTCTTCCGTCCCCGCGCCGCCGTTCGCCCAATGGCTGCACAGCACGACCGGCACCCCGGCCGCCTTGCAGCCGTCCTCGACCGCCTTCAGCTCGGCCGCCGTGTCGCCGTCGAAACGGTTGATGGCGACCACCGGCGGCACGCCGAAGCTCCGCACGTTGTCGACATGGCGCTTGAGGTTGACCAGGCCCTCGGCCACCGCCTTCGCGTTCTCCTGGCCCAGGTCCTTGCGCTCGACTCCGCCATGCATCTTCAGCGCCCGCACGGTGGCGACAATCACGGCCGCCGACGGCTTCAGGCCGGTCTTGCGGCATTTGATGTCGAAGAATTTCTCCGCGCCCAGGTCCGCGCCGAAGCCCGCCTCGGTCACGACATAGTCGCCCAGCTTGAGGGCCGTGGTCGTCGCCAGGGCCGAATTGCAGCCATGGGCGATATTGGCGAAGGGCCCGCCATGGACGAAGGCCGGGTTGTTCTCGAGGGTCTGGACCAGGTTGGGCGCCAGGGCGTCCTTCAGCAGCACGGTCATCGCGCCCGCCGCCTTCAGTTCGGCCGCGCGCACCATCTCGCGCGCGCGGGTCTGGCCGACCACGATATTGCCCAGCCGCCGCTCCAGGTCCTTGAGATCCGTCGCCAGGCAGAAGATCGCCATGACCTCCGAGGCCACGGTGATGTCGAAACCCGCCTCGGCCGGGAAGCCGTTGGCGACCCCGCCCAGGGAGGTCGTGATCTGGCGCAGGCTGCGGTCGTTCATGTCCAAGCCGCGCCGCCAGGTCACGCGGCGGGAATCGAGGGCCAGCTCGTTCGACCAGTAGATATGGTTGTCGATCATCGCGGCCAGCAGGTTGTTGGCCGCGCCGATGGCGTGGAAATCGCCGGTGAAATGGAGGTTGATATCCTCCATCGGCACGACCTGGGCATAGCCGCCGCCGGCCGCCCCGCCCTTCATGCCGAAGCTCGGCCCCAGGCTCGGCTCGCGCAGGCAGATCACCGCCTGTTTGCCGATCCGGTTGAGGCCGTCGCCGAGGCCGACCGTCGTGGTCGTCTTGCCCTCGCCCGCCGGGGTCGGGGTGATCGCCGTGACCAGGATCAGCTTGCCGTCCGGCTTCGATTTCAGGCTTTCGATATGGTCGAAGGAGATTTTTGCCTTGTCGGTGCCGTAGCGCACCAGCGCCTCGGCCGGAATGTCCAGTTTCGCGCCGATCTCCTCGATCGGCAGCAACACCGCCTCGCGCGCGATTTCGATATCCGACTTGGCCACGATGCTCTCCCCGTTCCGTTTCTTACCGCCGACCTCGTCCCGGGCCGATCGCGCCGAAGGCTAACCGCCGGGCGGCCCGCGCGAAAGGGTCATGGGCGCGGCAGCGGGCCTCGTCCTTCGAGACGCGCGCGTTGCGCGCTCCTCAGGATGAGGCCCTCATGCAGAACGGTGGGTTCCCAAGGCGAC
>JABIRQ010000315.1 GCA_018699755.1 Rhodospirillaceae bacterium
CCCGGCTGGCGGCCGAGGGTTTCGGCCCGCTCGCGGTCCATAGCCCCCAAGCGGCAGACCCGGAAAGCGGCGGCCAAGCCATCTTCGCCGCGCTCGGCGATGGTTGGATGCGCCTGCCTGTCGCTGCCCCGCCGCGACCGGTCGTCGCCGGGAAGACCAACGGGAGCGCTTCGCCGGTGACCGCCGATACGGACCGGACCCTTGCCGCCCTCCGCCAGGCTTTCGGCAAGGTGCTGGGCATGACGGAGGCGGAGCTCGACGCAGATGCAACCTTCGAGACTTTCGGAGTCGATTCGCTTGTCGTCATGGATATCAATCGTGCGTTGGAGGCGCGCTTCGGATCGGTGCCCGCCACGATCCTCTATGAAGCGCGAACCCTGCGTGCCCTTGCCGACCGCCTGGCCGAGACCTTCGCCGATACGGTCGCCGCGGCCGATGCAGCGGCACCGGAGGAGCTGGGCGCGGCGGCGGTCGAGCCTTCGACACCACCCGTTTCCTCGCCGCCCGAAGCCGTCGTGCAGCCGCCTTACGACACGGCTGCGGCCGACGAGCCGATCGCGATCATCGGCATGGCTTGCCGCCTCCCGGGCGCGGCCGACCCGCAACAATTCTGGGACCTGTTGCGCGAGGGGCGCTCGGCCATCGGCGAGGTGCCGATATCACGCTGGGACTGGCGGGAGACGGGCGGCGGTGCGCGCGGCGAGGCCGGACGGCATTACACGAGGTTCGGCGGATTCATCGCGGATGTCGACAAGTTCGATCCGCTGTTCTTCGGCATCGCGCCCCAGGAAGCGGAAACCCTGGACCCCCAGGAACGCCTGTTCCTGGAGACCGCCTGGCATGCGTTGGAGGATGCGGGCTACCCCGCGCCTGTCTGCAAGGGGCGGGCGGTGGGGGTCTATGTCGGCGTGATGAATGCCGGCTACGAATGGCTGAGCGGCCGCGCCTCCGTCCAGGGCCATGGCGGCGACGCGCATTCGGCCTATTGGTCGGTCGCGAACCGGGTCACCTATTGCTTCGATTTCACCGGGCCGAGCATGGCGGTGGACACCGCCTGCTCGTCCTCGCTGACGGCCCTGCACCTCGCCTGCGACGCGCTGCGCCGCGGCGATTGCGAAACCGCGATCGCGGGCGGCGTGAACGTGATCGCGGGGCCGGTGCATTTCACGCGGCTCTGCAATCTCGGCATGGTCAGCGAAGGGCCGGACTGCAAAAGCTTCGGCGACGAGGCGGACGGCTTCGTCGATGGCGAGGGCGTCGGCGCCGTCATGCTCAAGCCGCTCTCGCGTGCCCTGGCCGACGGCGATTTCATCCATGGCCTTGTGCGCGGCTCGGCCATAAATGCCGGCGGAAAGACCGGCGGCTACACCGTGCCCAATCCATGGGCCCAGGCCCAGGTCGTATCGCGGGCGCTCGACCGGGCCGGCCTCTCGGCGCGCGACATCTCCTATGTCGAGGCTCATGGCACCGGCACCTCGCTGGGCGATCCCATCGAGATCGCGGGTCTGAAGGAAGCCTTCGCGACGGATACGCGCGATGTCGATTTTTGTGCGGTCGGTTCGGTGAAATCGAATATCGGCCATCTCGAATCGGCTGCCGGGATCGCGGGCCTGATCAAGCTTCTGCTGATGCTGCGCCATCGCGCGCTCGCCCCCAGTCTGCATGCCGAAAGTGCAAATCCGAATCTGGGTCTGGAAGGCAGCCCGTTCCGTCTCCAGCGGCAGTTCGAGGACTGGTCCTCCGAGAGTCCGCGCCGCGCCGGTCTCAGTTCCTTCGGCGCCGGCGGGGCCAATGCCCATGTCGTGATCGAGGAAGCCCCGGCGCGTCCGGCGACGCTCGCATCGGGCCGAGCCGAACTGATCGTGTTGTCGGCCGACGACGACGCGCAGCTCCGGGTCCAGGCGGCGGCATTGCGCGCAGCCATTGCGCCGCAGGACTCCCGCGTGCCGCTCGATCTTGCCGGTCTGGTCGGCGAGGTTCTCGGCATCGACGGCGCGGCCATCGACGGGCAGACGCCGTTGCGCGATATCGGGCTCGACGGGGCGGGAGTCGCGCGGCTGGCGGCCTTGGCGCGGGAGCGCGCGGGCGGTGATCTGCCGGTCGAACCGGACGATACCTTGGATGGATTGCGGATGCGGGCCGATCCGGCGCCCGTCGCCCTCGCCCCCCTGGCCTTCACCCTGCAAACCGGTCGCGGCGGCCTCGAATCACGCTTCGCCGCGCTGGTCGCGGATCTGCCGAATCTCTCGAATGCGCTCGACGCGTTCCTGGACGGCGGGCCCCTGCCGGAGATCGAGGGCGGCGACGAGGTTGCCCGGGCCGGCCGTCGGTTCCTCACGGGCGAGACCGTCGATTTCCGCGCCCTATGGCCGCAGCCCCATCCGGCCCGCTCGATGCTGCCGCCCTACGAATTCCGGCACGAACGCTATTGGATCCCGGAACTGGACGGACAGGCCGATGTGGTGGCTCTGGCCGAGGCGGCACGGCCCGTCGCGCCGAGCGCCCTGCGCTTTCCGATCGGCACGGGCGGCGCGCGGGTCGCGGTCGTCG
>JABIRQ010000329.1 GCA_018699755.1 Rhodospirillaceae bacterium
ACGGAGGCAGCGCCCGGGCTCGCCCGCCGGTCCTCGTGCGCAAGAAGGGCCTGCGTCCGCTCGCGCTGCCCAAAAAGCTGAGCCGGGCAAAAGCGCCGGCGAAGACGATGCGCAAAAAGAGAGCGATGAAGCGCTAGCGCAGCAGAATCAGGACCACGGGCAGGGTGATCGCGGCGGCCACTGTCTGGGCCGAGATGATGGCGGCCAGCAGGCGGGCGTCGCCGCCCAGTTTGCGCGCCATGATATAGCCGCTGGTCGCCGTCGGCAGGGCGGCGAAGAGCACGGCCACGGCGGTCGGCGTCGGTCCCACGCCCAGGGCCAAGCAGAGCGCCCAGGCGACGAACGGCATGACGAGCAGCTTGATCGCCGAGGCGGCAAGGACCTGCCGCCCGGCCTGTCGTGCCGTGGCCAGATCGAGGCCCGCACCGACGGCGAGCAGGGCGAGCGGCAGGGCTGGCGCACCCAGGATGCGCACCGTCTCGGTTGCCACGCGAGGCAGCTCGATCCCGGCGAGGTTGAGGCCGAAACCGCACAGCACGGCAACGATGATCGGGTTGCTGATCACGGCCTTGGCGACGTCGCGCGCGCCGGGCTTGCGTTCCGACCGGCCGTAGCGGGCGAGGGCGACCACGCTTAGGAAATTCACCAACGGCGTCATGCAGGCGACCGCGACTGCGCCCAATGCCGTGCCCTCGGCGCCGAACAGGCCCGTGGCCGCGGCCAGGCCGATATAGACATTGGGCCTGATCGCGCCTTGCAGCAGGCTCGTGAAGGTCGGCCCGCCGGGCTTCATGGCCGGGACGAGGGCGACGGTCAGGGCGCCGCAGACCACGATGGCGACAGCCAGGGCGATCAGCATTTCGAGCAGCGGCAGGCCCGCGAGTTCCGCCGTGGAGGTCCGGTAGAACAGCAATGCCGGGAAGAAGCACCAGAAGGTGATGCTTTCCGTCGGCGCCCAGAAGGTGTCTGGCAGCATGGTGCGGCGCCGGATCGCATAGCCCGCCGCGATAATCAGGAAGACGGGCGCGATGGCCTCGAGAATGGCGATCATGGCCGTGCCGCCCGTCGGTGGCGCAGGGCGTCGAGCGCGCCCTGGAGGATGTAGGCGGCGGCCATCTTGTCGACCACGCCGGCGCGCTTTCGCCGGCTCATATCGGCCTCGTCGACCAAGAGGCGTTCTATCGCGGCTGTCGACAGCCGCTCGTCCCACAGGGCCAGCGGCAGATCGATACGTTCGGTCAGGTTGGTCGCGAACTGCCGGGTCGACTGGCAGCGCGGCCCCTCGCTGCCGTCCATGTTGACGGGCAGGCCGAGGACGAAGCCGCCGATACCGCGTTCCTCCACGATCCGGCGGATCGCCTCGGCGTCGGCCGTGAATTTGGCGCGGCGGATCGTCTCCAAGGGACTGGCCAGCGAGAGCAGCGAATCGCTGATCGCCAGGCCGATCGTTTTGTCCCCGAGGTCGAGGCCCAGGAGACGCATGCCCGGTTTCATCGCCGAGCCGAGATCGTGGATGTCCAGAACCGCCATCGATGGTGCATAGCGCCCAGGACCGCGCGCGGCAAGCGCCGGGCTTGCTGGCGCAAAGGGGCGGGTGATAGGGTCCGCGCGATTCGCTGCGAATGGTCCCGGAGTGCGGCGAAATCGGTCACGGAACGAGGTTCGAGGGAACTGTCATGGCGCTGGACAGGGACGCGGTTGCGCATATCGCGAAACTCGCACGCATCCGCGTGCCGGAAGCGGAGTTGGACACCCTGGCGGGCGAACTCAGCACGATCATCTCCTGGGTCGAACAACTCGACGAGGTCGATACGGACGCGGTCGAGCCGATGACCAGCGTGGTCGCCCAGCGCCTCAAGCAGCGCGAGGACAAGGTCACCGACGGCGGCTATCCGGATAAGATCCTGGCCAACGCGCCGGAATCGGTCGCGTCGTATTTCGCCGTGCCCAAGGTGGTGGAGTAGACCGTGTCCCGATTGACCGATCTCACCATCTCGGCGGCCCGCGACGGCCTGGCCGAGGGCGATTTCTCTGCCCGCGAATTGGCGGAATCGCATATCCAGGCGATGGAAGCGGCACGCCCGCTCAACGCCTTCGTGACCGAGACGCCGGAGCGCGCGATTCAGATGGCGGAGGCGTCGGACGCGCGGCGCGTCAAGGGCGAGGCTTTGCCACTCGACGGCATTCCGTTGGCCATCAAGGACCTCTATTGCACCGAGGGGGTGCTGACGACCGCGGGTTCGCACATTCTCGACGGGTTCCGTCCGCCCTACGAATCCACCGTTACCGCTCAGCTTTGGCGAGACGGCGCCGTCATGCTGGGCAAGACCAATATGGACGAGTTCGCCATGGGCTCGGCCAACGTCACCAGCCATTACGGCCCGGTGGAAAGCCCCTGGCGGCGCGAGGGCGACAATCGCGCACTGGTGCCGGGTGGTTCGTCCGGCGGCTCCGCCGCCGCCGTTGCGGCGCGCATCGCCCTTGGAGCGACCGGCACGGATACCGGCGGCTCGATCCGCCAGCCGGCGTCCTTTACCGGGATCGTCGGCCTGAAGCCGACTTACGGACGCTGCTCGCGGTGGGGGATCGTCGCCTTCGCCTCCTCGCTCGACCAGGCCGGGCCGATGACGCGCACGGTGCGCGACGCCGCGATCATGCTGGGTTCCATGGCCGGTCACGACCCCAAGGACTCGACCTCTGTCGACCGGCTCGTGCCGGACTACGAAGCCGCATTGACCGGCGGTATCCGAGGGTTGCGGGTCGGCGTTCCGGCCGAATACCGCATGGATGGCATGCCCGAGGAGATCGAGGCCCTATGGCGCCGGGGTGAGGAATGGCTGACTGCCGCCGGCGCGGACTGCGTTCCGATCCGCCTGCCGCATACGAAATATGCCCTGGCGGCCTATTACATCGTGGCCCCTGCCGAGGCGTCGTCGAACCTCGCGCGGTATGACGGGGTGCGCTACGGCCTGCGGGTGCCGGGCGATTCGGTCGATGCGATGTACGAGGGCACGCGGGGCGAAGGCTTCGGGACGGAGGTCCGGCGCCGGGTGATGATCGGCGCCTATGTCCTCTCCGCCGGCTATTACGACGCCTATTATCTCAAGGCCCAGAAGGTGCGGACCCTGATCCTCAAGGATTTCACCGATGCGTTCGAGGATGTCGACGTGATCCTGGCGCCCACCGCGCCCTCGGCCGCTTTCGCCATCGGCGAGAAGGAAGACGATCCGATCGCCATGTATCTCAACGATGTCTTCACCGTGCCGGCCAGCATGGCGGGATTGCCGGGCATCTCCGTCCCGGCCGGGCTGTCGGGCGAGGGGTTGCCGTTGGGCCTGCAGCTCATCGGCCGGCCGTTCGACGAGGAAACGGTGCTGCGCACCGCCGGAGTGCTGGAAGACGCCGCCGGATTCGACGCCAGGCCGCCCGCGATCCCGGGAGCGTGACGGGAGTGAACGAGGTTGTGCCCGAGGCCGCGACAGGAGCCGCGACAGGGGCCGCGGCTGCGGCCGCCCTGCTGCACGAGCACGGGCATCTTCGGATCAAGCACTGCCGTCACGGCCTGTTCATCTACAATATGCTCGACCGCTATGTCGGTCGCTCTCTCGACCGCTATGGCGAGTTCTCGGAATCCGAGATTGCCTTGTTCGACCAGTTGCTGCGCCCCGGCTGCGTCGCTTTCGACGTGGGGGCCAATATCGGCGCCCATACCATCTGGCTCGCCGGGAAGGTCGGGGAGAAGGGCCGGGTCGTCGCCTTCGAGCCGCAACGCGTCATCCACCAGATGCTCTGCGCCAACCTGGCGCTGAACGGCTGCGAGAACGTCTACGCCCTCTGGGCCGCCGCCGGACAGACCGGCGGTTCGGCCCGGGTGCCGCGTCTCGACTACCGGGCCGAAAACAATTTCGGCGGTATCCCGCTGGCGCCGGCCAATTCCACGGACGAAACCTCCGAAGGCGTGCCGGCGATGCGCATCGACGACGTGCAGGTCCCACGCTGCGATCTCATCAAGATTGATGTCGAGGGAATGGAGCAGGAGGTCGTGGCCGGCGCGGAGCGCATCATTCGAAAATATCGACCGATGTTGTATGTCGAGAACGACCGGCGCGACCGGGCCGAGGCCTTGGTCGGGGCCCTGCGCAGCCTCGACTACCGTCTGTTCTGGCATCTGCCGCGCCTCTACAACCCGGAAAACTTCTTTGGCGAGGGCGAGAATGTCTTCGGCCGGATCGTCAGCGTGAATATGCTATGTGTGCCTTCGGAAAGACCGATCCAGACCGCCCTGCGCGAGGTGCAGGATGCGGACTGGCGCAAGGGCTGAACCCCGCGATGGGCGGGGCGGAAGCCAACGGCAGCGAGGATGGATGAGATGGCGCAGAAGATCGATATGCACAGGGTCTGGATCGCCGGCTCGGGCAGCGGGATGGGCGGCGAACGCGCGCGCATCCGGCTTTTCTCCGAAGGCACGGAGGTGGCGCGCATCCGCTTCGTTTCGGAATCGCGCACCGTGCCCAGGGACCGTAAGGTTTCCGACGATGTGATCGAGATGTTTCTGCCCGAGCACATGATTTCGCCGACCCTCGATACCCTGACGCGGGAGCGGGTCTTTATCGATTTCCGCCATGATCGCGCCTTCCTGTACACGACCCTGCCGGCGGAAGCGGTTTAGCGCCTAGAACATGCGGGAGATGCGACGATGAGCATGGTTCAGGGCGCGACCGGCGAGTGGGAGATGGTGATCGGCCTGGAGGTCCATGCCCAGGTGGTCTCCGAAGCCAAACTGTTCTCGGGCGCGGCGACCGATTTCGGGGCGGAGCCGAACAGCCAGGTCTCCCTGGTCGATGCCGCCATGCCGGGCATGCTGCCCGTGATCAACGAGGTCTGCGTTCACCAGGCCGTGCGCACCGGCCTGGGCCTCAAGGCCGAAATCAATCTGGTCTCGGTTTTCGATCGCAAGAACTATTTCTATCCGGACCTGCCGGCCGGCTATCAGATTTCCCAGTTCACCCGGCCCATCGTCGGCAAGGGCGAGATCGAGATCGATCTGGCCGATGGTTCGTCGCGCACCATCGGCATCACCCGCCTTCATCTCGAGCAGGACGCGGGCAAGAGCCTGCACGACCAGGATCCCAAGCGCAGTTTTATCGACCTCAACCGCTCGGGCGTGGCGTTGATGGAGATCGTCAGCGAGCCGGACATGCGCTCGGCCGAGGAGGCTGCGGCCTATTTGCGCAAGATGCGCGCGATCCTGCGCTATCTCGGCACGTGCGACGGCAACATGGACGAGGGCTCCATGCGTTGCGACGTCAACGTATCCATGCGGCGGCTCGGGGATCCGCTGGGCACGCGCTGCGAGATCAAAAACGTGAACTCGATCCGCTTTCTCCAGCAAGCCATCGAATACGAGGCGCGGCGCCAGGTCGCGATCCTTGAGGACGGCGGCACCATCGACCAGGAAACCCGCCTGTTCGATTCGCGCAAGGGCGAAACGCGCACCATGCGCTCCAAGGAAGAGGCCCACGATTACCGCTATTTCCCCGATCCCGACCTGTTGCCGCTGGAGCTCGATGCGGATTGGGTCGAGACGCTCAAGGCGGACCTGCCCGAATTGCCCGACGAGAAGAAGGCGCGTTTCGTCGAAGTCTTCGGCATCACCCCCTACGACGCCGGAATCCTGGTCGCGGAGCAGGACCGAGCGGATTATTTCGAGGCCGTGGCCGAGGGGCGCGACGCCAAATTGGCGGCGAACTGGATGATCAGCGAATTGTTCGGCCGCCTGAACAAGGCCAGCTTGGAGATCGCGGATTCGCCGGTCTCCGCCGCGGCTTTGGGCGAGCTGGTGGATATGATCGCCGACGACACGATTTCCGGTCGGATCGCCAAGGAGGTCTTCGACGAGATGGTCGAGACCGGCCAGGGCGCCGGCGCTATCGTCGAGGCTAAGGGCCTCAAGCAGATCACGGATACCGGCGCGCTCGAAACCGTCGTCGACGAAATCATCGCCGGCAATCCCGAACAGGCGGAGCAGTTCCGCGAAGGCAAACAGAGTGTCGTCGGCTGGTTTGTCGGCCAAGCGATGAAGGCGACCCAAGGCAAGGCGAACCCCAAGGCCGTGAACGAGATCCTGCGTAAGAAATTGGGCTAGGTCGGGCGGACATGGGCGCAAATCCCTATGAGATAGGCTTGGAGCGCAACGCGGCGAACCATGTGCCGCTGACGCCACTGACCTATCTGACCCGCACGGCGGCGGTCTTTCCGAACCGCACGGCCGTGATCCACGGCGCGCTGCGGCGCACATGGGCCGAGACGGCGGAACGATGTCGCCGCTTGGGTTCCACCCTCGCCGCGCGCGGTATCGGCCCGTGCGACACCGTCGCCGTCATGGCGCCCAATGTGCCCGAATTGCTGGAGGCACATTTCGGGGTGCCGATGACCGGCGGCGTGCTCAACGCGCTGAACACCCGGCTGGACGCCGCGACCATCGCCTTCATCCTGAAGCATGGCGAGGCCAAGCTGCTGATCGCGGACCGGGAATATTCGCCGGTCATCGCCGAGGCCCTGGCCATGCTCGACGCGCCGCCGCCGGTGATCGATATCGACGACCCCCTGGCCCAGGGCGGCGAATTTCTGGGCAAGATGGATTACGAGGCCTTCATCGCCAGCGGCGATCCGAACTACGAGGGGTCGCCCCCGGTCGACGAGTGGCGGGCGATCTCGCTCAATTACACTTCGGGCACGACGGGCAACCCCAAGGGCGTGGTCTATCACCATCGGGGCGCCTACTTGAACGCGATCGGCAACGCCCTAGCCTGGGAGATGCCCCAGCACCCGGTCTATCTCTGGACCTTGCCCATGTTCCACTGCAACGGCTGGTGCTTTCCCTGGGGCATCACGGCCCTGGCGGGGACTCATGTCTGCCTGCGTGGAGTGGGGGCCAAGGCGATTTACGACGCCGTCGCCGACCATGGGGTCACCCATATGTGTGGCGCGCCCATCGTCCTCGGCATGATCGTCAACGCCAAGGAAAGCGAGCGCCGTACCTTCGATCACACGGTCGAGGTCATGACCGCCGCCGCGCCGCCGCCGCCCTCAATCCTCGAGGCGATCGAACCGCGCGGTTTCCACGTCACCCATGTCTATGGCCTGACCGAGGTCTACGGCCCGGCCACGGTCTGCGCCTGGCATGAGGAATGGGACGCGCTGCCCCCGAGTCGGCAGGCCGCCAAGAAATCGCGCCAGGGCGTGCGCTATCCGGTCATGGAGGACCTGATGGTGGCTGATCCCGCGACCATGATCCCCGTGCCGATGGATGGCGAAACCATTGGCGAGGTCATGCTGCGGGGAAATATCGTCATGAAGGGCTATCTCAAGAACCCGGCGGCGACCGAGGCTGCCTTCGACGGCGGCTGGTTCCACACGGGCGATCTCGGGGTTTGGCACCCCGACGGATATATCGACCTCAAGGACCGCTCCAAGGACATCATCATCTCGGGCGGCGAGAACATCTCGACCATCGAGGTCGAGCAGGTGCTCTATCGCCATCCGGCGGTGCTGGAGGCTGCGGTGGTCGCGCGCCCGGACGAAAAATGGGGCGAGACGCCCTGCGCGTTCGTCACCCTGAAGGATGGCGTGGCGGCGACGGAGGACGAGATCGTAGCCTTCTGCCGCGAGAATCTGGCCCGCTACAAGGTTCCGCGCACAGTGGTCTTCGGCGAGCTACCCAAGACCTCGACCGGCAAGGTCCAGAAATACGTCCTGCGGGAGCAGGCGGCTGGGCTCGGCTCGCTCGCCGGCTGGGACTGACCGCCCGCGCTAGCTCCCGAGTGCCGAATCCAGAGTCTTGCGGACATCCTCGGCGGACAGGTCGGGCGCGGTGCCGGCCAGGATGGTGGCGAGATCCTTGCGGTCCTCGCCGGCTGGCGAGACGTCGCGGTTTTTTAGATAGAGGGCGAGGTTGGCGGCCGCATCGGCCGCTTGCTCGGCCGGCGCCGCGCTGGGCTTCCCGGCCCGGTCGATCGTCGCCTCCAGCATGATCTGGGCGACGTGTTCGGCCTCGATCTCCTGCTTGAGGACAGCCTTGCCGACGGCGGTCGCTGCCGTTTCCGGCGCGCCCGCATAGCCATCCTTGATGCGTCGACGCACGGCACGCAGGGCGCCGACGACCTCGGCCTGCCAGGCGGCGATCGCCTGCCAGCCGGCATCCAGCTCCTGGGCGTTCGCACGCCCGCGGCCGCTCGCACCCAGCCAGCAGCACATCAGGATCATATCGACGTCCAGGCCACGGCGATCCTGCAGCGCGATACAAGCCGCCGAAACCCCTTCACGGCCATAGACCGAGATCGTGAAATCCCACAATTCACTTGCCGGAAAGTCGCTCATGCCCCCGTTCCTTCCTCTGGTCCTGCCGTGAAAAATCGAGTCGGCGCCTTTTATCATCCGTCCCGCGCACCGTCCATGCGGAGAACTCCATGACGCCGATTTCGGGCCGCGCCGTCTAGGACTCGTTTCGAACGGTATGCTAGTCTCGACCTATTCAATCGATAGGCAAATGGTGGCAATGGCCGAAGAATCAGTCGAGGCGCTGCGCGCTAAACTGGACGACTTGGAGAGCGAACACCGGGATCTCGATGCCGTTATCGACCGTCTTCTCGACGAGGGCGCGTTCGATCAACTCCAGCTCCAGCGCTTGAAGAAGCGCAAGCTGAAGCTCCGGGATCAGATCCAGGATGTTGAGGCCCAGTTGGTTCCGAATATCATCGCGTAGGCTCGGACACCGCAGAGGTCCGAAGCGTCGTTACGAAGACCGAAAATTGCCCGTCCGGCGGGTGGAACGGAATGTTGTAATCTCTCCGACTGCGCTCGCGGAGGCACCGGAAGGATCGATTCCCCGACAGGATCAGGCGCGGCGTGCGCCTGCGATAGCCTGTTTGCGCTGATACATCGCGCGGTCGGCGGCATCGAGCACGTGGTCCGCAGTGTCCCCAGCGCCGAATACCTGGGCGCCATAGGCAACGCCGACGGCCACCTCGCGCCCTTTCCAGATCAACGGTGCGTTTTCGATCGCAGTGGCCAGGCTGGCCGCCTTTTCGTGCGCCACTGCGATATCGGCCTGGGTGAGAATGACGCCGAACTCGTCGCCGCCCAGGCGTCCGACGACATCGGATTCCCGGATATTTTCGGCCAGGAGTTCCGACACCCGTACCAGCGCGGCATCGCCCGCGGCATGGCCATGGGTGTCGTTGATCGCTTTCATGCCGTTGATGTCGAAATAGAGCACGCTGCTGACGATGCCGTAGCGCTCCGCGAAAGACAGCATGCGCGAGAGTTCGCGCACGAAGGCGCGCCGGTTGATCACCGGTAGCAGGGTGTCCTGATCCGCCAAGCGTTCGAGATAGGCGATGCGTTTGACGCTCTGGCGCAATTCGTCACGCAGGTGCTGGACCTCGTCCAGCAGACCCATGATCGCGGCGCGCACCTTGGGCGTCAGTTCGGCCTCGGGAACGCCCATGACGGCCACCGAATCGCCGGTCGCGGCGATCGTTCCGGCCGGGCCGGTTCCCGCGGCGGGGGGCGAGGCGGCGGCGCGGGCAACGCCGCGCAGATAGGGGGCGGTTCTTGTCTCGCCGATCTTCATGGCCTGCTCGACATTCTTGCTCGCGCCGCCCCGTCCGGGACGGCGGCGCGCGGCCGAAGGCGCGCGCACCCCACCGGTATCGCAGGAAATGGTTAATCAAGAACGAAGAAGGCCGGGCCGATCGCCCGGTTGCGTCAACGCCCGGGCGGGCGGAATCCGGCGGGCACGCGGCTCCGCGCCTTGCGCAGGATACTGAAGGGCGAGGGCAGGCCGCCGATCAGGCGCTCGGCCCGCGCCATGGCCTTGGGCAGGCGCAGGACGTCGGCCAGGCGGCGGTCGAGGAAGGTCCAGGTCTCGGCGCAACCCTCCGACCGGTCGTCGAGCCAATAGACCACCGTGGCGCTGTAGACCGCCGCCAGCAGGCCGCGCTTGGTGTAGAAGTTGAAATCAGTCGCCTTGTCGCCGGCCGCGTACCAGACGGCGTCGACCGTGCGGTAGAGCAGGCGCGCGGCGAGGGGGGCATGCTGCGGCCGGGCCAGGACGGCGAGGGCGCGGCGGATTGCCTCGCGCTCCCCCGTGTTGGCTTCCAGGCGCAGGCGGATCGCCGCGCGCACGGTGGCCGTCATACCCCTATGTTCTTGGCCCATGTCCTTGCGACCCTCGGCCTCCAGGGCGGCCAGCATGCGCGCGTCGGCGCGCCGGCTGTGATGGGCGATGGCGTCGATCGCGCCGCCGGGGAAGGCGCGCGTGGCCTCTTCGGGCGCCAAGCCGGCATCCGCCGCGCCCCGGGCCAGAACGGCGTCGCTCCAGCCGTCGAAGGGGACATGGGGCAGGGCCGCGTCGAGCACGGTGTCGCGCAGCTTGCGGATTTCATTGGCGCCCTGAGGGGATTCGGTGGAATCGCTCATGCTGCTTCCTCCTCGCCGCTTTCTGCGATCTCGCCGCCGAGTTCGGGCGGCGCGCGGTGGAATTCCTCGGCGAAGCCCAGCAGGGACAGGTCGGTCATCCGCTGGGGATAGAGGATGCCGTCGAGATGGTCGCATTCGTGCTGCACGACCCGGGCGTGGAAGCCCTCGGCCTCGCGCTCGACCCTTTCGCCCTCCGGCGTCACGCCGCGATAGTGGATGCGCGTGGCGCGCGGCACCATGCCCATGAGACCGGGGACGGAGAGGCAGGCTTCCCAGCCCCATTCCTCCTCGTCGCTCAGGACCTCGATTTCGGGATTGCAGAGAATGGTCAGCGGCACCTCGGCGTCGCCGTCCTGGCCTTCCCGCGCGGCGCGCGCGCGCGGCACGTGAAAGATCACAATGCGCCAGGGCTCGTTGATCTGGGGTGCGGCGAGGCCGGCGCCCTCGGCATCCGCCATGGTTTCCAGCATGTCTCGCACGAGGGCGCGCACCGCGGGCGCGGTCGGGTCGGCGACGGGCTTCGCGGGTTCGCGCAGAATGTCGGCGCCCATGCGGGCGATCTTGCGAATAGCCATGACGTCTATATGGCGGGCCGGCGCGGGGCCGTAAAGGGCCGTCTTGGCAGGGATCGCGCCCCGTGCTATCACCCGACCCGGCCCGTCCGGGGAGATCCCGGCCGGTCCGTTCCACCATGCCTATCAGGCGCCGGCCGCGAGGCGGCCGGGGGGAACGGATTGTGCGGCCTCGAGAGGAGGTGAGTGAGCATCGTCCAGGTCATCGTTCGCGACAACAATGTCGATCAGGCCCTGCGTGCGCTGAAGAAGAAGATGCAGCGCGAGGGCATCTTTCGCGAGATGAAGCTTCGGCGGAACTACGAAAAGCCGTCGGAGAAGAAGGCGCGGGAACGCGCCGAGGCGGTCCGTCGTGCGCGCAAACTCGCGCGCAAACGCGCCGAACGCGAAGGCTACTAGACAGCGCGAGCCGGGCGGACGGCCGAGTGGCCGAACCGCCCCGAACGCTCTATCACCACACTCGACGAACGGCCGGCGCCCGCAAGGGCCCGGCCGTTCGCATGTGCGCTTTTCGTGGTGTGAGGAACTCTTATCCCAGCGCCTTGACCACGTCCTCGCACATCTTCTTGGCGTCGCCGAACAGCATCATCGTGTTGTCGCGGTAGAACAGCTCGTTGTCGACGCCGGCATAGCCGCTGGCCAAGGAGCGCTTGCTGAACAGCACGGTGCGCGCGTTTTCCACGTCCAGGATGGGCATGCCGTAGATCGGGCTTTGCGGATCGGTCTTGGCTGCCGGGTTGGTGACGTCGTTGGCGCCGATCACGAAGGCGACGTCGGTCGAGGAGAAGTCGCGGTTGATCTCCTCCAGTTCCATGACCTCGTCATAGGGCACGTTGGCCTCGGCCAGCAGCACGTTCATGTGCCCCGGCATGCGCCCGGCGACCGGGTGGATGGCGTAGCGCACGGTGACGCCGCGCGCCTTCAGGATGTCGCCCATCTCGCGCAGGGCGTGCTGGGCCTGGGCCACGGCCATGCCGTAGCCGGGGACGATAATGACTGAGCCCGCATTCTCCAGGATGAAGGCGGCATCCTCGGCGCTGCCCGACTTCACCGTCTTGTCGCCCAGGTCGGGGCCGCCGGCCGCCACCCCCTCGCCGCCGAAGCCGCCCAGGATGACGTTGAAGAAGGACCGGTTCATGCCCTTGCACATGATGTAGCTGAGGATCGCGCCCG
>JABIRQ010000322.1 GCA_018699755.1 Rhodospirillaceae bacterium
CGGCCGGAAGCGACCCGCCGAAATGCCCGCCTGGATCGCGCCCGCCAGGATTCCAGTCTCGGCCTCGTAGAAACGCGCGATGGTGGCCGCGATCCGGCCTTGATGGGCCGCCTCCCCGGCATCGTCCATCATCACCTTGACCAGCCTGCGGATGGGCTCGGCCAGTTCGGCATTGGTTCGCAGCCAGCCGCGGATCAGCGCTTTGGGTTCGTCATGGGCCGCCGCCAGGGCGGCATGGCTTTCCAGCGCCCGGTCGACGGCATGATCGATGGCCGCGTGGAACAGGTCTTCCTTGTTTTCGAAGTAGTAGTAGATCAGCGCGGAATTCACCCCGAGAGCGCCCGCGATGTCCTTGATCGTCACCGCGGCATAGCCGCGCTCGGCAAACAAGGCGAGGCCGGCTTCCTTGAGCGCCGCCGCGCGGGCCGACCCACGCCGGTCCGCCGGCGCGCGGCGTTCTCTCCGAGCGCCCGGGTTCGATTGTTGGTACGTATCCATCGGGCATGAAGTTAGGTCACCCGGCATCCGAAGGCCACGCCCTCGACCGGAGCCCGGCGTTCCGCTTTGCCGAGCCCGGCGATAAAGTGACCTCGAATTTGCGTGGAGCGACAAGATGGCGCCTAACGACCGGACGCCGGATACGGCCCAGCTGCTGGAGCAGGCGACGGTCCACCACCGGGCCGGCCGCGCGGGCGAGGCTGCGCAAGCCTATGCCAGGCTGCTCGAGATCGAGCCCGGCCATACCGCGGCGCTGCATCGGTTCGGCGTGCTGCACCTGCAGGTCGGCCGCCCGGAAAAGGCCGCCCGCCTGATTGCGCGCGCGGTCGAGGGCGGCGCGCGCCACCCGGCGGTTCTGGCGGATCTGGGCGGCGCCCTGCTGGCGGCAGGGCGGGCGGAGCCGGCGGCCCGGGCGCTGCGCCAATCCCTCGAACGAGATCCGGCGAATCCCTCGGTCCTGCTCGTCCTCGGCAACGCCCTCCATGCCCTGGGCCGCCCCGAAGAGGCGATCAAAAGCTATGAAGAGGCCCTGCGCCTTGAGCCAAAGAATGCAGGCGCCCATGCCAATCTCGGCCTGATGCAGCAGAAGCTCGGGCGGCCCGATGCCGCGCGCGAAACCATGGCGCGCGCCATCGCCCTTGCTCCCGACAATCCGGATATGCACTACAACGCCGGCACCGTGCTTGAGGCCCAGGGCCATCTGGACGATGCCGCGTCGGCTTATCGGCGAGCCATCGCCCTCGCGCCAGACATGG
Source organism: Rhodospirillaceae bacterium (assembly GCA_018699755.1). Taxonomy (GTDB): domain Bacteria; phylum Pseudomonadota; class Alphaproteobacteria; order CADEGL01; family CADEGL01; genus JABIRQ01. The sequence continues at coordinate 1,254 of JABIRQ010000322.1, forward strand.
TATCGGCGCATATCAACCTCGGCGCCGTCCACCTGGAAGCCGACCGCTTCGAGGAGGCCGTCGACGCCTATCGCAAAGCGGTGGAGATCGAGCCGGGCGCGGCGCTGGCGCATGCCAACATGGCCTCGGCCCTTCATGCCCTGGGGCGCTACGACGAATCGATCGTCGCCAACCGCGCGGCCCTGACCATCGAGCCCGAAAACCTGACCGCCCTGGTCAATCTCGCCCAGGCGCAGCAGGAATCGGGTGACCCGGACGCGGCGGTCGAAACCTTCGAGCGGGTGCTGGCCGTCCGGCCCGACCATGTCAACGCGCTGGCCAATATGGCCATCGCCCTGCAGGAGGCGGGACGGCGGGACGAAGCCGCCAAGACCTACGATTTCGAGCGCCTGGTCCAGATCCGCCCGGCGGCCGTTCCCGACGGCTATCCCGACATGGCGGCCTTCGTCGAGGACCTCAAACGCTATATCTACGGCCATCCGACCCTGGTCTGGGACCGCCCCGCCAAATCGACCACCAAAGGCAGCCAGACCCTGGAACTGCTGACCGGCGACGACCCGGCGGCGCATGCCTTGGAGCAAGTCCTGCGCGGCGCGGTCCAGGCCTATATCGACGACTTCCTGACGGCGCCCGACGGCCCCTATCGGGGCGCGGTGCCGACGCATTGGCGCATCGTATCCTGGGCCGTCGTCTTGCGCTCCGGCGGCCATCAGTTGCCTCATGTCCACCCATCGGGCTTCGCAAGCGGCATCTTCTACGTGAACCTGCCCGACGCGGTCGGACGCGACGAAGGCGGCGCGGCCGGCTGCGTGCGCTTCGGCCCGTCGCGCATGGGCGGTCCGGCCGGCGAAAGCCAGCAGGATTTCCTCCGCCGCACCGTCACTCCCGAACTTGGGTTGACCGTGCTGTTCCCGTCCTATTTCTGGCACCACACGGTGCCCTTCGAGAGCGAGGAGCACCGGATCTGCGTCGCCTTCGACGCGGTCCCGAACTAACGTCGCCGGCCGATCAGCGCAGGATCGGCATGGCCGGCGGCTTGGCGCCGTAGATCTCGAACATCTCTTCCTGAAAATCCCGGTCGCGGCACATCGACGTGCCCGCCAGCTTGCGGACCATCGTCACGCTGCCCTGGCGTGTCTTGTGGGGCTCCACCAGGCTCAGCACTTCGAAGCGCGCGGCCAGCCCGGCGCGCATCTGCTGGCGCTTGATCTCGTTGGCGATCGAGCCACAGAGCAGGTTGGTGTGGTCCTGCCCGTCGAAATGCACCGTCAGGTTCCAATAGGTGAAATGAAGCAGCAGCAGGCCATGCTCCTGATCGATCAGGGGCCAGTACTCGCGCAAGAAATCGATATATTCGAGCGGCCCGCCGGCATCGAACCAGACGAAGTCGAGGGGCAGGTCGGCGCGGTCGATCCGAGTGCTGTAGCCACGGAAATCCGCCTTGTGGACCTTGACGAATTCTTGGATACCGAGCGCGTCCAGAGTTTCCAGCACCCGTGGCGCGCTCGTCCCCTCGCCCGAAAAATCGTCGATCGCGTGCAGGCTCGGGCGGTAGGGGTCCGTGAAGAACGGTTCGCGCAGAAGCGAGTGGCGCAGGTCGTCCTCGGACGCTTCGGCCAGCTTGGCGCGGTCCTCCGCGTCCTCGGCGGCGTTATCCGCCAGGGCCTGGGCCAGGAAGGGCGAGGTATATCCGAGCCCGACCTCCATGACCCGGCGGGGCCGGGTCATGCGCACGAGCGAATACAGCAGCGGCCCGACATGCTCGGTGCCCATGCCGGTCACGAACAGCGGAGCGACGGCCTCGTGAAACCGGGCGTCCAGCGGCATGGCCTCCCTCCCTCATCTTGCGCGCGCCCATGCATGACCAGGGGCCGCAGCCGGACATTCATAGAAGAGCGATGGGGGAGGCGCAATTTCCCCCGGCGCGCTATACCCCGGACATGACCTTGTCGACCGCGCCTTCGCGCGACCGCCGACCCGATATCGCGATCGCCGTCGCCGCATGCCTCTGGGGCGCCTGGTGGATTCCGCTGCGCCTGCTGGACGAGCGCGGCTGGGGCGGGGATTGGTCCGGTACGGCCTTCTGCCTCGCCGGCACCCTGGCCCTGCTGCCCGGCGCCGTCATCCATCGCCGCCGCATCGCAACCGCAGGCTCCGCGCTGGCCGTCTGCGGGTTGCTCGCCGGTCTTGCTTTCGCGGCCTTCAACCACGCCCTGGTCGAGGGCGAGATCGTCCGCGCCGTCCTGCTCTTCTATCTCTCTCCGATCTGGGCGACCTTGCTCGCCGTCACCGTCCTGGGTGCGCGGTTCCGCGTCTCCCGCGCCCTGGCCATCGCCGCGGGTCTGGCCGGCGCGGCGGTGGTCCTCGGCGCCGACGGAGCACTCCCCCTGCCGCGCTCGCTCGCGGATTGGCTGGGCCTGATCGCCGGCGTGGCTTGGGCTGGCGCCCTGACCTCGGCGCGCCATATCGCCGCCGTCCCGACTTTCGACAAGGCCTTCGCCGCAACCGCCGGCGCCGCGGGATTCAGCCTCGCCTTCGGCCTGCTCCTGACGCCCGACGCGGCGCCCGCGAGCGCGGCATTGGCGTCCGCCCTGCCGCTGATCGCGGCGGCCAGCCTGCTTTGGTTGATTCCCATGACCCTGATGGAATTCTGGGGCGCGAGCCGGCTCGATCCCGGGCGGGTCTGCGTGATCCTGATGATCGAGATCGCGGTCGCCGCCGGCAGCGCCGCGGTGCTGACCGACGAGGCCTTCGGCTGGCGCGAAGCCGTGGGCACCCTGTTGATTCTCGCCGCCGGATTGATCGATATTTACGGTCCGACCGGGTCCGGCCCGCGACCGGGTTCCCCCATGGACAAGGCCGAGCCCGCTTCCTAGGCTCGGCCTCGGCCCCCGAAGGAGAAACGAGATGACCGGCCCGACGATTACCGAGGATCAGATCCGCGCCTACGAGGAAGACGGCGTCGTCTGTCTGCGCGGCCTGTTCGACGGCGATTTCATGGCGTTGGTGGCGCGCGGCATCGAGCGCGAGCTGGCCGACCCCGGCCCCGGCTTCGTCGAACAGCAGGAGGCCGACCAGCCCGGGCGCTTTGTCACGGACTACTGCGCCAGCCAGCGGATTCCGGAGCTCCAGCGCTTCATCCTCGACTCGCCGGCCGCCGGCGCCGTCGCCCAGGTCATGCGCACGCGCAGCGTGGGCTTCCTGATGGACGTGCTCTGGATCAAGGAGCCGGGCACCGCGAAACCGACCGCCTGGCACCAGGACCAGCCCTATTTCCCGCTCGACGGCGAGAAGTTCTGTTCGATCTGGCTGCCCGTCGATCCGGTCGATGCCGATACCTGCTTGCGCTTCATCCGGGGCTCCCACCGCTGGGGCCGCTGGTTCAGCCCGCGCCTGACCAAGGCGGGCGAACGGCTCTTCGACGCGCAAGCGGAGGCGAGCAAGTCGCATTACGAAGAGATTCCGGATTTCGACGCCGAGCTCGACCGTCACGAGGTCTTGCGCTGGAACATGCAGCCCGGCGACTGCCTCGTCTTCCACGGCCTCGCCGTGCATGGCGGACCCGGAAACAACTCGGCCAGCCGCCGCCGACGAACGCTCAGCACGGTCTGGTTCGGCGACGATGCTCGCTGGGGCATCCGACCCTCTCCGCCCCGGCCCAACTTTTCGGGCCATGGCCTCGCCCCCGGCGACCCGGTGGAGTCGCCCCTCTTCCCGCGTCTCTGGCCGCCGGGCCACGAAAGCACGGGCGCCGAACGCTTCTCTCCCGACACCGAACTGAGCTTCACGCTATGAACCGCGAATCCCTGAACGGCATTTCCCCAGCCGAGGTCGAGGCCTTTCAGAAGGACGGCGCCGTGCACCTCTCCGGCATGCTGGATGAGGAATGGATCGAGCGCCTGCGCGCCGGCGTGGCCCGCACGGTCGATCATCCCACGCCGCTTCACACGATCCAGACGACCGAGGGGGAGAACGGCTTCTTTCTCTCGGCCATCTGCATGGCGCAACAATACTAGGAGTATCGCAACTTCGTGCTCAACGGCCCGGTCGGCCAGATCGCGGCGAGTCTGATGCGCTCGAAACGGGTGAACTTCTTCGCCGATACCCTTAGGGTAAAATCTTCCGGCACCAGCAAGCGCACCCGCTGGCATCAGGACCAAGCCTTCTTCTGGGTCGACGGGAAGCAGATGTGCGTCATCTGATGGCCCCTCGACCCAATCCCGCAAGCGGATTCGCTTGAGCTCGTGCGCGGCTCCCACGAATGGGGCAAGTGGTTCATGCCCGAGCTCTCGAAGCAGGGGGCGGACCTCTACAAGGTCGATCCAGGCTCGAACCCCTTCGAGCGCATGCCGGACATCGAAGGCCACCGCGGCGACTACGACATCCTGTCCTGGGCCGTCTCAACCGTGTGGATGGGCGACGACGCGGTCTATACCGAGCGGCCCTCGCCCGGCCGACCCCATATGGAGGGCCACGGCCTGCAGCCGGGCGATTCCATGGACACCGACTACTTCCCCCGGGTCTGGCTACTTCCCCCGGGTCTGGCCGCGCGACCGGGCCGAGACCCTGGAGGGCAAGCGCTTTCGGCGCTTTACCGATCCGGGCCTCGATATCCGAAGCTAGGCCGCGATCCTCAGTATTGCAGCTTGGGGTCGACGATGTTCGTGGGCTTCTTGCCCGCCAGAAAACGCGCCATGTTTTCCAATAGGCGATCCAAGGTCTTGGGCGTGTACAGCTCCGTATCGTCCGACGAACTGTGCGGCGTGACGATCAGGTTGGGCGTCTTCCAGCTCGGCGAGGTGCGGGGCAGCGGCTCCTGCTCATGGACATCGAGGATGGCGCTGACCTTGCCCGCCGCACAGGCCTTGCGCACCGCGTCGTAGTCCATCGTTCCGGCGCGGCTGTAATTGACCAGGCCCGCGCCCTGCTTCATCAGGCGCAATTCCTTCGCGCCGATCATGTGATGCGTGTCCTTGGTGTCGGGCGCGCACATCAACAGGAAATCCACCTTGGGCAGCAGGCGGTGGAGATCCTTGGGTTTGTACATCTTGTCGACATAGCGATGGGCTTTGCCGCTGCGCCGGATGCCCCAGACCTCCATGCCGAAATGCTTGGCATGGCGGGCCGTGTCGCCACCCACCGCGCCTGTGCCGATGACCAGCAGCTTCTTGCCCGCGATCTCGGTGTTGTAGCGCTGCTCCCAGCGCGACTTGCGCTGGTTGGTCATCATTTCCGGCAGGCGATTGTTCAGCATGAGGATCGCCATGATCGTGTATTCCGCGGCGCGCTCGCCATGGACGCCGGCCGAATTGGTCAGCACCGCGCCCTTGGGCAGCCAGTCGAGCGGCATCAGATGGGTGACCCCCGCGCCATGGGCAACGACCCATTTCAGCTTCGGCGCGGCCTTGACCACGGCCCGGTCGAAATCCCAGCCGAACAGGACGTCGGCGGTCTCGAGCTGCTTCGCCAGGCCTTTGCCGTCCACGCTCCTGGTCACCTTGAGGTGCTTGGAAACCTGCGGGTAGCGCTTGAGGGCGTCCTGCAGGCGCTTCGGCGTTACCTGGAAGACATCGCCGAGGCGGCGGAGATTGTCGACATGAAGATGAAGCTTTGCCGCCGGCTTCGTGGCAACGGCTTTCCTGCTGACCGGCGCGCGCGCGCCGGCCTTTTTCTTCGCAGCCATGGATATCTCCTGTCAGGCGATCGGGGATCAGGCGGGCGGGCGGTTGCCGACCACGCGGTCGATCACCCAGTTGGCAATGTGGTGAACCAGCGGCTCGTGATGGGAAAGGCGTCCCGGCTTGGCGAAGGGAGACGTGACTCCCTCGTGCTGGATGTCGGAGACGTCGTTGTCCTCGCCGATCGATTTGTCCCAGCGCTTGTAATAGTACTTCGCCTTCTCCTCAAAATCCGGACGCTCGACGGTTTCCTTGGGAAAGCAGGTGCCGACGATCAGCTTGGTCTTGTTCGGCCCCATCGGGTGCAGTTCCAGCCACCAGACGCTATCCGTCGTCATGCCCAGCATGGTCGAGGGGTAGAGCACGACGTAATGCGTGCCCTCCGCAGGCGGTCCTTCCAAAGTCTTGATGCGCGGCAGGCCATGCTGCTTGTCCTCTTCCAGCAGGGCGCGGGTGCCTTCGTGCTTCTCGCGGATGGCGTCCCAATTGCCCTCGGCCGGGATGATGCCATGGTCGAAATCCTTGAGGTTCAAGGTCGATTTGTGGACGAAGGGCAGGTGGTACTCCTCCATCGCGTTCTCGATATAGAGCTTCCAGTTGCAGTCGAGTTCGAAACTGGTCAGCCGCGTGGTCACGAGATTCTCGCAATCGTAGGAGGCGAGCTGCTCGGGCGCGTCGCCGAGATAGTCCAGCAGCGGTTCGGCATCGGCGTCGAAATTCACGAAGATGAAGCCACCCCATTCCTCGAGCCGCACCGGCACGAGGCCGTATTGGGAACGGTCGAAATTCTCTGCCTTCTCCATGCCGTTCGCGCCCTTGAGCGCGCCGTCCAGATCGTAGACCCAGCCGTGATAGGGGCAGACGAAGGCGCGGCAATTGCCCTTGTCCTCCGCCACCCGCGCGCCGCGGTGCCGGCAGGTGTTGGAGAAGGCGCGCACCACCTTGTCCTTGCCACGCACGATGATCAGAGGCACGCCGACATAGTTCACGGTGAAATAGTCGCCGGGATTCGGGATGCGGTCGGACCGGCCCAGGAAATTCCACACCTTCATGAAGATGTGCTCGACCTCGGCCCGGTAGAATTCCTCGTCGTAATAGCACCAGGGCGGCAAGGTCTCGGCCTGCTCCAGAGGCCGGCGGCAACCGGCGTAGTGGCTCGGGTTGAAAACGTCTTGTGCGGCCAGCATCGCTTTCCCCTCGTCAATTCATCGCGCGATGAATACATCATGCCGTGCCGGACGGCGGGCATGCAAGCGAGCCGCGCCGCATTTGCGAAACGCGCAACTGCCGCACGGGCGCGGCAGGGGCCGATCGACTCGGGGAAAAGCCTGTCTCGGCGAACGAAAGCTGGCGGCTATCCGGAAACCGGACTAGGCGGCAACGGCCTGCGCTCCATCCCGCGCCTCGCGCAGGACGGCCGCGCGCAACTTGCCCAAGGCGCGCTGTTCGAGCTGCCGCACGCGCTCCTTGCTGATGCCGAACCGTTCGCCCAGCTCGCTGAGGACAACCTTGTCCTCGCCCAGATGGCGATGCTCGATGATGATTCGCTCGCGGTCGGACAACTCGCCCATCGCCTTTTTCAGCATGGCGGAGCGACGGCCGCCGTCGCGCCTGTCGCGCACGACCTCTTCGGGTGTCGGGGCATCGTCGGTCAGGCGGTCCTGCCACTCCATGTCGCCATCCTCGCCGACCATCACATTGGTCGACTGGTCTCGCCCGCTCAACCGGCCCTCCATATTCTCCACGGCCTTCTGGGGGACTTTCAGATCGGTGGCGATCGACCCGCGCATGTCCTGGGTCAGCGCGCCGTCGGCACCCAGCCGGGCGCTCAACCGGCGCATGTTGAAGAAAAGCGACTTCTGTTGGGCCGTCGTGCCGATGCGGACGATGGACCAATTGCGCAGGATGTAGTCCTGAACGGCCGCGCGAATCCACCATTTGGCATAGGTCGCGAAGCGCACCGCCCGGTCCGGATCGAAGCGGTAGCCGGCCTGAAGCAAGCCGATGAACCCCTCCTGAATCATATCGGTGACCGGAAGCCCATAGGCCCGGTATTGGCGCGCGACCTTGATCACCATGCGCCCATGGGCATTGATCAGGACATGCAACGCATCCTCGTCGCCCTCGCCGGTCCAGCGCAACACCAGGTCGCGCTCTTCCTCCCGGCTCAGCATGGGCGTGCGCATCACTGCAGAGATATCCATCACATCCGTGGTCATGACCTTCAGCCTCCGCGTCTTGCGAGGTCGGCCGTTCCGTATCCCCGTTTATTGTTGGGTGATACGCCGGCACGACCCGATCGGATCATTTCACTTTGCCGTAGCAAGGCCGAATCACGTCGAACCACATTTCGGTGACCGTGGCTCGAACGCAGCCCGGCGATCGCCCGTGGTAAGCCGGATTGATCCGCGATCGAGCCTGGAGCGTAGATACAGATTGTGACGCCGATGCGGCGGGCCTGCGGCGAAACGGAAACGGAGCGTTTCCGGCGTCGGCGCCCGACAAGCACGGACACGGCGCACGGCCCGTCATGCGGTTGCGAAGAGGCTCATGGACAACCAACGCCCCGTCATCCTCTGGTTCAGCCGGGACCTGCGTCTGACGGACAACCGCGGCAGATCTGGCATGCCGCGCGTGCGGCGGCCGATCGGGGAAATGTTCCGGAAGCCGAAGCCCTCGCCTTCCTGCGAGAGATCGGCTGGTGCGACTTCGCCCATCACGCCCTTTTCGAGAATCCGTGCATGGCGGGCTGTAGGAATGGCCCGGGCGGACCGCCAAAGAAAACGGGCCGCGGCGATGCCGCGGCCCGTGTCCGAGGGGATGACGTTCGGACTAGAAGTCCATCCCGCCCATGCCGTCCATATCGCCCATGCCGCCACCCGGCATCGGCTCTTTCTTTTCCGGATGCTCGGCGACCATCGCCTCGGTCGTGACGAGGAGGCCGGCGATCGACCCCGCATCCTGGAGGGCGGTGCGCACGACCTTGACCGGGTCGATGATGCCGGCCTTGACCAGATCGCAGTAGACCCCCTTCTGGGCATCGAAGCCCCAGTTGTGGTCCTTCTGATCGAGCAGCTTGCCGGCGACGACCGAGCCGTCCTCACCCGCGTTCTCGGCGATCTGCCGCGCCGGCGCCTGAAGCGCGCGCCGGACGA
>JABIRQ010000318.1 GCA_018699755.1 Rhodospirillaceae bacterium
CGGCATGGTGATGGATGACGGCGTCACCGCCCGCCTGGCCGAGAACCGTTTCCTGATGAGCACGACGACGGGCAACGCGGCCCGCGTCCTCGCCTGGCTCGAGGAATGTGTTCAGACCGAATGGCCGGACATGAAGGTCTATATGGCCAGCGCGACGGAGCAGTGGGCGACGGTCAGCATCTCCGGACCTCGGGCCCGCGACCTCCTTGCCGAAGTGACCGGCGATATAGACCTCTCGCCCGAGGCCTTCCCGTTCATGAGTTTCCGCGAAGGCACGGTGGCCGGCATTCCGGCCCGCGTCTTCCGCATCAGCTTCACGGGCGAGCTGAGTTTCGAGATCAACGTCGCGGCGCGCCATGGTCTTGCCGTCTGGGCGGCCTGCATGACCGCCGGCGAAAAATACGGCATCACCCCCTTCGGCACGGAAGCCATGCATCTGCTGCGCGCCGAGAAAGGTTTCATCATCGTCGGCCAGGACACCGACGGCACGGTGACGCCGTCCGATCTGGGAATGGATTGGATCGTCTCCGGGAAGAAAGTGGATTTCCTGGGCAAGCGATCCCTCGCACGGCCCGATGCGGTCCGCGCCGGCCGCAAGCGTCTGGTCGGGCTGTTCACCGTGGATCCGACGATCGTGCTGGACGAAGGCGCGCAGATCGTCGCCGAACCCAGGGATCGGCCGCCCATGAAGATGATCGGCCATGTCACGTCGAGCTATTTCAGCCCCACCCTCGGCCGTTCGATCGCCCTGGCGCTGATCGAGGACGGGCCGGACCGCATGGACCAGACGCTCTATGCCCCGATGCCGGACCGCACGATTCCGGTGCGGGTGACGGGACCGGTTTTCTACGATCCAGACGGGGAGCGGATGCGTGGCTGACATCATGCCGGGCCAAAGCGCCCTCACCCCCCTCGGCCTCGATGCGAAACCCGCGCCCGAGGACGCGCCTGTCCGCATGGTCGAATACGCTCATTCAGGCAAGATTCTGCTGCGCGGCGACCCCGGGAACGATAATTTCACGACCGCGGTGCGCGGCGTGCTGGGCATGGCCCCACCGCCGGTTCCGCTGAGTTCCGCGATCGTGAAAGGCTGGGTCCTCCTCTGGCTGGGGCCGGACGAATGGCTGATCGCCTGTCCGGCGGGAGAGGAAAAGGCGCTGTTCGCCGAGCTGGGTGCGGCCCTCGAACCCGTCCACGCCGCCCTGGTCGATCTGACCGACGCCCAGACGATCATCCGCATATCCGGCCCGCGCGCCCGCAACCTGATCGCCAAGGGCTGCACCTTGGACCTGCACCCCCGCAGTTTCGGCGCCGGCCAGGTCACCCGCAGCACCCTTGCCCATGCCCAGATCACCTTGTTCCAGACCGCGAGCGACGACGAGGCGGGTGGGCCTGCCTTCGACCTTTATGTCGGCCGCTCCTTCGCGCAGCATCTATGGCTTTGGCTCGAGGACGCGGCGCGGGAATATCTGGGCCCGTCGGGATAGGTCTTCGAACGGCACCTCGTCTACGGCCATCCAACAGCGCTCCGAAAACAGGCTTCCCAGGCTTGGGACCCGCGCTCTCATTGCGCTACACTTCCCGCGGATCCGAAGGGCCCTTTCGGTCGACCGTCCGGGGCGAGTCAGGAATGGAGCGAATATGACTATGCGCAATGCGATCGCTGCCCTGATATTCGCCGTCCCATGCGCCCTCGGCTTCAGTTCCGCCGCATCGGCCCAACAGGCAATCACCATTGCCTCCTGGGGCGGGGCCTACGCCAAAAGCCAGCGGGAGACCTATTTCGAGCCTTTTTCAGAAAAATACGACGTCCAGATCACGGATGTCGTCTGGGACGACGACGTCAACGCCATCCAGCGGCAAGTTCTATCGGGCGAATACCAATGGGATATCGTGGACGCCCAGCAAGACACCGTCCTGGACGGCTGCGATCTGGGCATTCTGGATCCCATCGATTACGGCCTCATGGGCGGGCGCGAGGCTTTCCTGGAGGGCGCCGCCCTCGACTGCGGGGTCGGCACGGTGAGCTGGTCCACGATCTTCGCCTATAACGCCGAGACTCTGAAGGGAACGCCGCCGACAAAGATCGCCGACTTCTTCGATCTCGAAGCCTTCCCGGGCAAGCGCGGCCTCTACCGGTCGCCCAAGGTTGCCTTGGAATGGGCCCTTATGGCCGACGGCGTCCCGAAGGAGCAGATTTATGGGCAACTTGCGACGAGCAAGGGCCTGGACCAGGCTTTCAAGAAACTGGACACCATAAAAAGCGAAATCGTGTGGTGGACCGACCCCGCGGAGCCGGCCAAGTTGCTGATCGACGGGACCGTCGTCATGACCGCCGGCTGGAACGGCCGAATCTATGACGCGGCCCAGGCGAAGCACAAAGACTTGGCGATCGTCTGGGACGCCCAGGGCCTCGAATTCGACTACTGGGCAATCCCCAAGGGCGCGCCGAATACCAGCCTCGCCATGCGTTTCATCGCCTTCGCCAGCCAACCGGAAATTCAGAAAAATCAGTCGAAGTTCATCCCTTACGGCCCGGCGACCTATGCCGCAGCGGCACTGATACCCCCGGAGATTCACAAGAACCTGCCGACCGCCACGGCGAATTCCCAGAATGTCCTGGTCGTCAACAACCGTTTTTGGGCACGATACGGGGCCGAGCTCAACAAGCGGTTTCAGGCCTGGATCGCGAACTAGACGCGCGTCTGCCCGGCCGAGGCGGCATTCCCCGGGTCCGGGTCGCATTTGAGGTATTGCATAGCGCCAACCGGATTGTCTTGGCTCGGCGCATCTTCTAACGTGGCCGCAAGCTGCTCGCATTTGTGTCGCGAACGGATAAGAACGAAGAGACCCATAGGGAGACGACCCATGAAGTTCGGTTTCAAAACCGTAGCCGCCGCGGCGGCTCTTACCTTCGCCGCCATCGCCGGAACGACCATCGCCGGGGAAAGCGCCCAGGCCGGTGAAGTTCTCGACCGGGTGATGGCCAAAAAGAAGCTGGTGATGGCCACCGACCCCGCCTATCCGCCCCAGTCCTTCCAGGACGAGGACGGCAACTACAAGGGCTTCGACATCGATGTCGGCCAGGAGATCGCCAAGCGCCTGGGCGCCGAACTCGAATTCGTCGCCCCGGCCTGGGACATCATCACCGCCGGCAACTGGGGCGGGCGCTGGGACATCTCGGTCGGATCGATGACGCCGACGGCGGAGCGGGCCAAGGTACTCGTCTTCCCGGCCGTCTACTACTACACACCGGCCTCCTTCGCGGTGCACCAGGATTCCAAAGCGTCGTCCCATGCCGACCTCAACGGCAAGAAGATCGGCGTCTGCGGCGGCTGCACCTACGACAGCTATCTGCAGAAAAACCTCATGATCGACGCCGAGGGCGCGCCGCCCTTCGAATATGTCGTCGACGCGGGCGAGATCCGCACCTACGAGACAGACACCAACGCCTTCGACGACCTGCGCCTGGGCGACGGCGTCCGTCTCGACGCCGCCCTTTCCGCCCTGCCGACGATTCAGGAGGCGATCAAGAGCGGCTATCCCCTGAAGGTGATGGGCGACCCCGTCTTCTACGAGCCGCTGTCCGTGGCCGTGGACAAGGGCGATGCCGAATTCGCCGCCAAGCTGTCCGAGACCGTCGAGGCCATGCGCAAGGACGGCACCTTGGGCAAGCTGTCCGAGAAGTGGTACGGCATCGACCTGACCAGCGCCAAGACGATGTAGTCGGGCAAGGTCGGAGAACGCGCGGCCGCCATGGCCGTCCTATTCCACCGATACATGGAGCGGCCTTGGTTCCCAAGGCTGCTCCTTTTTCTTTGCATCGTGGCGGTCGGGACCTGGATGGGCCTCGAGAACTCGCTGCTCGGCCGCGCCCTCCTGCCCGCCATCGGCAGCACGACCGGCGAGGAAGCGGGTTTCATCCCCCGCCTACTGATCGCCATCGAGCTGGGAATCATCATCATCCTGAATGTCGCGGTGATCCGGCTCCTGCCGTTTCGCATGCAAATTCTGGTCGTCTGGCTGGAGCTTCTGGCCGGTTTCCTGCTGTTCTTCTATTCCTTCGACCTGACATATCAGTACATCTGGGATCGCCTGGGGCTGCTTTTGATCGGCACCGCCGTGACGATTTATGTTTCAGCGGCGGCGATCATCGTCTCTTCAATCCTCGCCTTGGTCGCCGCCTTGGCCCGATTGTCGAAAAGCGGCCCGGCCTTCGCCATCGCGACCTACTACATATCGTTCTTTCGTGGCACGCCGCTGCTCGTCCAGGTCTTTCTGATCTATACGGGCCTGCCCCAGGTCGGCTTGGTCCTCGACGCGGTCCCCGCCGGGATCCTGGCCCTGTCGCTCTGCTACGGCGCCTATATGGCCGAGATTTTCCGAGCCGGCATCCAAGGGGTTCCATCGGGTCAGAGCGAAGCAGCCGCCGCCCTCGGGCTGCGCAAGGCTACGATCTTCCGCAAGATCGTCTTTCCCCAGGCCATGCGCCTAGTCGTACCGCCCACGGGCAATCAGTTCATCGCCATGCTCAAGGACAGCTCGCTCGTGTCCTTCATGGGCGTGATGGAGCTGTTCAACGTCGCGCGCATCCAAGCCCGAACCGAATTCAAGTTCTTCGAGATGCTGATCACGGCGGCGGTTTTCTATTGGGTCGTCTCGATCGTCTTCGAAACCATCCAGGCGCGCATCGAGGCCCATTACGGCAAGGGCGTGCGGGCTTAGGCCGGATCAGGAACGCTTCGAAGGGTAAGGCCGTGGCACTGCGACGGACCACCCATGCCGTCACTCCGCCAGACGGCGTCTCTTGAAATCCTTGATCATTTCCCGTGCGGCGTTATGGCCGGGCATGCCGGAGACGCCGCCGCCGGGATGGGTGCCGGAGCCGCACATATACAGATTGCGGACCGGCGCGCGGTACTGGGCATGGCCGCCAACCGGGCGCATCGACCAGAGCTGGTCGAGATGCAAGGCGCCGTGGAAGATGTCGCCGCCCACGAGGCCGAATTCGCGCTCCAGGTCGAGCGGGCTTAGCACCTGGCGGCCCAGGATCGAGGCTTTGAAATTGGGGGCGTAGCGGTCGACCGTGGCGATGATCAGGTCGGCAACCTCTTCCTTCGCGTCGTCCCAGGTCTTGCCGCCCGAAAGGTTCGGGTCGAAATGCTGGCAGAACAGGCTCATCACGTGGCAGCCGGGCGGGGCCAGACTGTCGTCGTAGAGGCTGGGCATGTTCATCGAGATCACCGGCTCCTTCGACCAGGACCCGCGCTTGGCGTCGTCATAGGCCCGTTCGAGATAGTCCAGGGACCAGGCGATGTTGATCGAGCCGGTCAGGGCGGTCTCCGGATTCTCGACCCGGTCCAACCCGTTGAAGCGCGGCATTTCCGAGAGCGCGACATTCATCCGGAAGGAGCCGGAACGGCAGCGCCAGCCTTCGACCTGACGCCGGAACTCGGTGTCGAGAACCGAAGTATCCATCAGCTTGAGGAAAAGAAGTTTGGGCCCGACATTGGCGGCCACGGCCCGGGCGCGGATCGCCGTGCCGTCCTCCAGCACCACGCCGCGCGCGATGCCGCCCTCGACAATCACCTCGCGCACGGGCGCGTTCAGGCGGATATCGACGCCTTTGGCCTCGGCCGAGCGGGCCATCGCCTGGGTGATCGCGCCCATGCCGCCCCTCGCATGGCCCCAGGCGCCCTTCTTGCCGTTGATCTCGCCGAAGGCGTGATGGATCAGGACATAGGCGGTGCCCGGGTGATAGGGGCTGGCCATGTTGCCGACGATCCCCTCGAAGCCGAAATCGCCCTTGAGCGGATCGCATTCGAACCATTCGTCGAGATAGTCGCCGATGCTCATCGTCATCAGGTCGACGAATTCGCGCTGCATCGCGGGGGACAGCTTGCGAAAGCGGTTGCCCGTGGTCAGCAGGGTCATGAGGTCGCCCAACCCGCCGCCGAGTTCGGGCGGCGTCTCCAGCAGGGTGCCGCGCACCACGTCGGCCGCGCGCTGCACCTGATTCTCGAAATCGTGATAGCGCAGGGCGTCGTGCTGGGAGAATTTGGCGATCTCGCGCTCCGCCGCCACGGGTTCGCGCGGCACCATCATCGCCCCGCCGTCGGGCAGGGGCAGATAGCTGGCGACCGGGCGCTCCATGATGTCCAGCCCGTGCGCGGTGAGTTCCAGATCGCGGATCACCTTGGGATGCAGAAGGCTCACGACATAGGAGCAGACGGAATTGCGGAAGCCCGGATGGAACTCCTCGGTCACGGCCGCGCCGCCGACCACGCCGCGCCGCTCCAGCACCACGGTCTTGAGCCCGGCGCGCGCGAGATAGCCGGCGGTCGTAAGGCCGTTGTGCCCGCCGCCGACTATCGCCACATCGTAGTTCGTTTTCGTCATGAGAAGGTCCTACAAGAGTGTGCTTTCCAGCGATAGACGACGCGGGAAAGCGGGTTTGTCATTGCGCAGTGGCGTCAGTATTCTCCCGACGCCCAACCAACGGATAACGCGGAGAAAGCCCATGAGCCAGGACGAGATGGCCGTGATCCTGCAGGACGCGAGCGACCTTGTCGTTCCCTATGCGCTTGATGTCCTGACAGCCATCGCGATTCTGGTCGGCGGATGGATCTTGGCGGGCTGGCTGAAGCGTTCGACGCGCCGCGCCTTGGCGCGCATCCCCGGCCTGGACGACACGCTCGAGCCGTTCATCGCCAGCATCGTCCGCTATCTCGTACTGATCCTCGTCTTGATTGCGGTGCTCGCGCAGTTCGGGGTTCAAACGACCAGCGTGATCGCCATTCTCGGCGCCGCCGGCCTGGCCATCGGTCTGGCCCTGCAGGGCACCCTTTCGAACCTTGCCTCGGGCCTCATGATCCTGTTCCTGCGGCCGTTCAAGATGGGCGATTTCGTCGACTGCGGCAGCGTCTCCGGCACGATCGACGAGATCGGCCTCTTCACCACCCAGATGACGACCTACGACGGCATCTTCCTGATGGTCCCCAACTCCCAGCTCTGGAATTCGTCCGTCACCAACTATTCGCGCCACCCCACGCGCATGATCGACCACACCGTCGGTATCGCCTACAGCGACGACATCGACAAGGCGATGGCCGCGATCGAGAGCGTCGTCGAGGCGGACAAGCGCTGCCTCGACCACCCCGAGCCGGCCTATTTCGTCGGCAACCTGGGGGCCAGTTCCGTCGACCTGACATACAGGGTCTGGGCGACGGTGGCTGATTTCTGGCCGCTCAAGCGGGCCCTGACCAAGGCGGTGAAGGAAAAGCTGGACGCCGAGGGCATCTCCATCCCCTTCCCGCAAACCGATGTGCATCTCTATCGGGCGGATACCGCAGAGTAGCCGCGCCTAAAGCAGGATTTCGACCCGGGGCGTCGCCGCGCCATCGTCCACACGCGGCCGGCAAAGCAGAAGCCGCTTGGGGTCGATGCCGTAGTCCTCGACCAGAAGGCTCTTGACCCGGATTGCGCGCTCGGACGCCAGATTGTCGAGCGCGGTCTGTGAAACCTCGGGCGCGCCGACGCCGGTTGCCGGCGCCGCGGGTGCGCCCTCATCGGTCGTTTCCACATCCTCTTCCGCCGGCTTCGCCTCCGCCGTTCCGGCGGCTTGGGCCTGGGAAGCCAGGGCATCCTTGTCGCCCGGAACCGCATACCCGCAGAGGCGTATCTTGATGCCCGTGCGGCCGCCCAGGAATTCGGCCGCCTTGGCCAGAAGCTCCTTGCCGCCTCCCGCCAACTCAGCGGATCCGGCCTCGAACACCACCGGATCGAGCATGATGTTTGACGATCCGCTGCCATCGGTCGCCGCGATCACCGCACCGAGCGGGAACAGGATGGTCAGGACGGCATCTTTCATCGCCGAACCGATCGCCTGGTTGATCGCATCGGAGAAATCGAATTGCGGGTTGCCCAGTTCGCCGGATATCGGCACCGAAAGGGCAATGTCGCCATCGGCATTGCGCAACAGGTCGAGGCCGGTCTCGATCGGAATGCCGAGTTCCTTGCGGAGGGCCTCTAGCTCGCTGTTCTGCTCCAGGTCGAGGGTGAGTTGCCGGATGTCGAGATTGGCCTCCGCCGTCAGATCCGTGCCGACCACCTTCAGGTCGATGATCGCGTCGAGTTCGCCCGTGTCCAGGCGGTAGCCGAGATACCGCGCGCTGTAGACAGAAAGCGGCGGGAGGTTGAGGCCGTCCAACTGGATCTTCAGGTCGGTCGAGGCCTGATCGGCAAAAGGCGAGACGGTCCCGGACGCCGTGACGGTCGAAAACTCGCCGAGGGCGCCGGAAAACTCCAATTGCGCCGACTTACCCGGCTGTGCGCTGTCGAGGCCGTTCATGGCGAAGGCGAACTTGTCGAGCTTTTTCTCGAAG
Source organism: Rhodospirillaceae bacterium (assembly GCA_018699755.1). Lineage (GTDB taxonomy): Bacteria > Pseudomonadota > Alphaproteobacteria > CADEGL01 > CADEGL01 > JABIRQ01. The sequence goes on from JABIRQ010000318.1 coordinate 8,385, forward strand.
TTCGGATCGAAGCCCAGGTCCACAAACGACAGATCGCTCTGTCCGTCCACCGTCAATCGCTCGATCGCGATATCCGTCGTTTGCCCCGCAGCGCCCGGCGCGGCTCCCGTTCCATTCCCGGACTGTGCGGCCGCTTGGCCGCCGGATGCGCCGGCCGGCGCTTCGCCCGCCGGGGCAGCCGCTTCGGCGGCCGGGGCAGGCGAGTCCACGGTGAAGACGATGGGAAGCTGTATCAGGCCTTCCTTGTCGCGAACCGCAGTCAGCGACAAATCCGTCACGCGCACCTCGCCCAGACGCATGGCGGTCGCGTCGAAGGTGCCGACCCGCTCGATTCGGACCTGACCGATATGCATGGGCCTATGGACAAAGTCGGCGGCGCCTGCCTGGTCGGGCACGGGCACGCCGACCCGGATGTCCGACGCCTCGAGGCTATCGGCCCCGGTGAGCCCCTTCTCCGTCCCCTGGACGCCTTCGACGGCAATCTTGTCGATCGAGATGATCTCGAGCGCGCGGCCTTCGTCGGTCAAGGACAGTTTCTCGATGGCCGTCCGCCCCGCCGTGCGCGACGTGATCGCACCATCGGCCGTGCCTTCGACCGTGGTCTTGCCCTCGAAGACCAGCGAATCGTATCGCAACGACAGCGTCGGGGCAGTCAGGCGAATGACGACCTCCTCGGTCCGCAAGGCTCCGTCAAGCTCGCCATCCAACGCGCCATCGTCGGCCACGCGGCCCGAGAACTGGCCGGACCATTCGACTCGCGCTTCCTGCGCCGTCGCATCCGGGGTTTCGAGCCGCCCGCCGGTCACGACCATCGGTCCCGTATGGGAGATATCGACGCCCATGCTCGCGCGCGTCATCTCGAAAAACGACTCGGTCAGTTCGACCTTCTCGACACTGGCGGTTTCGCCTGCCTGCTCCGCCTGCACCGAGAGCGTTTCCGCGGCCAAGGCTCCATGCAGCGAAAGCTTGGCGCCATCCGCGCTTTGCACGGCCTTGCCGTTCCAGGACAGGGTCTCGAGTTTGACGGTTCTGCCCGACTCCTGCGCGACGATCCCGCTGAGCTCGACGCGGCCGGTCTGGTCCAAGCCGAAGCCGCCATCAGGGCCGAGAACGACCGTGCTCGCGAGACCGCGCAATCGAACGGATCCGACCGTCACCTCGCTGGAACCGCCATCGCCGGCCGCCACGCCGTCCAGGCCCGCGGTGCCCGCCAATTTGAGGGTCATGGTGTCTTCATCGGGCTCGGACAAGGCGATCCGGCCATCCCAATTCAGGCCGCCGGCCGATACGGGGCCATCGCTGGCCGGCAAGCGCAGGCCTTTGGCCTCAAGGGAACCGTCGAGTTCCAGGTAATCCTCTCGCGCCCCATCATAGGCAATGCGCCCGGACCAGACGGCGCGGTCTCCGGACAACGCGCCCTCATCGAGTCCCAAGCTGACTCCGGTCGCTTCGATTCTCCCCTCGATCGCGATCTTGGGCGGTTCGTCGGCGGACAATGCGGTGGTCAACGCGATACGCGCCGCGACCATGCCGTCGATTTGCGGCAAGCCGGCATCGCGGAGGACGGTTTCGAATGCCGACAGGTCGAGGGCGGACAGGTCGAGTTGGATATCGCCGCGATTGACGGCCGCGAAGGGCATCGCCGTGCCCTCGGCGCTGAGCGTCGAATCGCCCAGGGTGCCCGAGAACCGGAAATCCGCCACCTCGTCCGGCTGCCAGGCCAGCACGCGGCCGAAGGACAGGTCGTCGAGGACAAAGGTCGTCTCGAAATCGGGCTCGGCATAGTGCAGGCGCGAGCGGGCGATCTCCAGCTTGCCGAAGCCGAACTGCCAGCCAGCTTCCTCTTCCTCTTCCACCTGCTCATCGGCCAGAGGGGCCAGGCCGGCAAAGAGAATGCCGCCCGTCTCCAGTCGCCGCACGTCAAGCAAGGCGCCCTCGACGGCAACTTCGGGCAAATGGATACGGCGGGCGAACAGATCGCCGAAATCGACGTAGACGGTCAGACGATCCGCGGTCAGCCGATCGCCGTCGCTGCCCGTTACCGCCAGGTCCGAAATCGTTGCGGCGGCGTCGAAGGGGTCGAAATCGACCGCGCCGATTTTGACATCGCGCGCGCCCATCGCCTCGAGTTCGCTGGTCGCGGCGTAGCGAATCCCCAGCGGAACCGCGACATAGATCAATGCCACAAGAACCAGCACGACCGCCAAGCCGATAAGGGGCCAGCGCCAACGGCGCAGTTCGCGCCGAAACCGGGTTCTCTCCACGCTTTTGGCCGGCTCGTCGTCCGGCGAGGCCGTCTCGTCACTCATCGTGGCAAGAGACTAGCGCATTATGGCGCTCAGGCAATTTCACATAGGGCAAGGCTTCAACGGGCCGCGACCCCTAGTGGATTTCGAACAGCCCGGCCGCGCCCATGCCGCCGCCGATGCACATGGTGACGACGCCGTATTTGGCCCCGCGGCGGCGACCCTCGATCAGGACATGGCCGGTCATGCGTGCGCCGGACATGCCGTAGGGATGTCCGATGGAGATCGAGCCGCCGTTGACGTTCAGAGTCTCGTTGGGAATGCCCAAGCGATCGCGGCAATACAGCACCTGGACGGCGAAGGCCTCGTTCAGCTCCCATAGATCGATATCGTCCATGCCCAAGCCATGGCGCTCGAGCAGGCGCGGGACGGCGAAAACCGGACCGATGCCCATTTCGTCGGGCTCGCAGCCGGCGACGGCGAAGCCCCGGAAGGTGGCCAACGGCGCCAGCCCGGCCTTCTCGGCCGCCTTCGCCTCCATCACCACGCAGGCCGAGGCACCGTCGGAAAACTGGGACGCATTGCCGGCGGTGATATTGGCGTCCGGGCCCATCACCGGCTCCAGCTTGGCCAGCCCTTTCATATTGGTGCCCGGCCGGTTGCACTCGTCCTTCTCCAGGGTGACTTCCTCGTCGCGGGTCTCCCCGGTCGCCTTGTCCGTTACCTCCTTGATCGTGGTCAAGGGCACGATCTCGTCGTCGAAATATCCGGCCTGCTGGGCGACGGCCGTGCGCTGCTGGCTCTGGCAGCCGTACTCGTCCTGGGCCTCGCGCGTGACGCCGTAGCGTTCCGCCACGATCTCCGCCGTCTCGATCATCGGCATCCAGAGTTCCGGCTTATGGGCCATCAACCAGTCCTCGTACATCATGTGCTTGTTCATGCTGTTATGGGTGCCGCTGATCGATTCGACGCCGCCCGCCACGGCCACGTCCATGCCCTCGTGGATCACTTGATTGGCCGCCGTGGCGATGGCCTGAAGGCCCGAGGAGCAGAAGCGGTTGACCGTCTGCCCGCTGGTCGTGACGGGCAGGCCCGCGCGGATCGCCGCGTTGCGCCCCAGGTTCCAACCCGTCGGCCCCTCGGGGAAGGCGCAGCCGACGACCGCATCCTCGACAGCCTCGGGCGCGACACCGGCGCGCTCGACCGCATGGCGAATGGCGTGACCCATCAAGGTTGCGCCGTGGGTCTTGTTGAAGGCACCGCGAAAGCCCTTGCCCAAAGGCGTCCTTGCCGTCGAGACGATCACCGCTTCACGCATCGATTTCTTCCCCGTTTTCCAGTTCACCAATCCTCTAGCCGCCGGTATCGGCGGAGTCTAGCCGTGCTTGCGCAGCTCCAGCCGCGCGATCTGGGCGCGATGCACCTCGTCCGGGCCGTCGGCCAGGCGAAGAATGCGCGCGAGCGCCCAACCGCGCGCGAGGCCAAAATCATCCGTCACGCCGGCGCCCCCATGGACCTGAATGGCGCGGTCGAGCACCCGCTGGGCCATGTTCGGCGCGACCACCTTGATCATCGCGATCTCCGCCCGCGCGGCCTTGTTGCCGACGGTGTCCATCATCCAGGCGGCCTTCATGGTCAGCAAGCGGGCCTGGTCGATCTCCATGCGCGAATTCGCGATCTGCTCCTGCACCACGCCCTGCTCCGCCAAGGTCTTGCCGAAGGCCGTGCGGGATTTCGCCCGCAGGCACATCGATTCGAGCGCGCGTTCGGCCATGCCGATGGCCCGCATGCAATGATGGATGCGCCCCGGCCCCAATCGGCCCTGGGCGATCTCGAAACCGCGCCCCTCGCCCAGCAATATGTTAGCGCGCGGCACCCGGACCCGGTCGAAATTCACCTCGGCATGGCCATGTGGCGCCTCGTCATAGCCGAAGACCGGCAGATGTCGGAGAACCGTCACCCCCTCGGCCGCCTTCGGCACCAGGATCATCGAATGGCGGCGATGGCGCTCGGCCTCTGGATCGGTCAGGCCCATGACGACCATGATCTTGCAGCGCGGGTCGTTGGCCCCGCTGGTGAACCATTTGCGCCCTTCGATCACGTATTCGTTGCCGTCCGGCCGGATCGTCAATTCCATATTGGTCGCGTCGGAGGAGGCCACCGCCGGCTCGGTCATCGCGAAAGCGCTTCGGATCTCGCCCGCCAGGAGCGGGTCGAGCCATTCGGCCTTCTGCTCATCGGTGCCGTAGCGGACCAGCACCTCCATGTTGCCCGTATCGGGGGCCGAGCAGTTGAAGGCTTCCGGCGCGACAAGCGAGCGGCCCATGACCTCGCAGAGCGGGGCATATTCGCTATTGGAAAGGCCCGCACCGTAGTCGCTTTCCGGCAGGAACAGGTTCCAAAGGCCCGCCTCGCGCGCCTTGACCTTCAACTCCTCCATCACCGGGACGGGTTGCCAGCGATCCGCCGCCTCATCGATCTGGCGAAAAAATTTGGCTTCGTTCGGATAGACGTTTTCGTCCACGAAGGCTTCGACCTTCTCGCGAAGGCCCTTGACGCGGTCGCTCTCGTCGAACTGCATTGTGCTTTCCTCCCGGCCGATTTAGCGGCCAGCTTAAGCGAGAGAAGGAAGCGGCGCGAGATGGCTGAGAAACGAAATCCCCTGAAGCTGAACGCCCTTCAGCTCAAGACCCTGACCGTGCTCCAGATTCTGGCGGAAGATTCGAACCATGGCGTGCAGGACGAGGCCACCGGCATGGTCCAGATCGGCCAGATGCCCCATGCTCATGGCAACCATTTCCATGCGGGCGGAGGCGTGATCCTGACGAGCGATACGACGGGGTTGTCCAATCCTGCGGTGTTCCGGGTGCTGCAACGCAAGGGCTTGGTCCAGCCCGGGTTTCCCATGGGCCTGACCGTCACGGCCGCCGGCATGGCCTACGACACCGGCATGCGCGACAAAATTCTGCACGGCACCGACCACTAGCCCGAAAAGCGCGCTTGCCGAGACAGGGCGCCGGGCTGGACGCACGGCGACCGGTGTGTTTGTGTGCGCGCCCTTCAAACAAGACGTCGGAGCACGACGCCGTGAAGCCTCGCCTTTTCGCCCTGATCGGGAGCCTGATCCTCGCCATGACAGCCGCCACATCCAACGCCCAGACCACAGACTCGGAAAACACCCTCTACCTCGATCTCGACCACGGCCGGGTCGTCATCGAACTGCTGCCGGAGGTGGCGCCGAACCACGTTTCGCGCGTCAAGGAACTGGCGCGCGAAGGGTTTTACGACGACATCGTCTTTCACCGGGTGCTCGACGGCTTCATGGCCCAGTCCGGCGACCCTACCGGCACGGGCGGCGGCGGCTCCGACAAGCCCGATCTGAAGGCCGAATTCTCGGACACGCCCTTCGTCCGCGGCACCATCGGCGCGGCCCGCACCAACAATCCGCACAGCGCGAACAGTCAGTTCTTCATCGTCTTTCAGCCCGCTTCGCACCTCAACGGCCAGTACACGGTCTGGGGCAAGGTGGTCGACGGCATGGAATTCGTCGACAAGATCGCGCGCGGCGAACCGCCCGCAGTGCCGGACCGGATCCTCAAGATGCAGATCGCGGCCGACGCGAAATAACGTCGCGAACCGATTGGGCGGTTTGGGCCATGGTCTTCCCTCCTGCTCGATAGAGCGCGAACGCCATTGCCCCGAGCGGCCAAATCGAATCTGCGGGCGCTACAACACAGGTAAATCCGCACGAACTCCGCTTCGCGACGCTTCCTTCATTCGGAGACGCGGAACCGCCGCGGATTGAGAAGAGCCGTACAAGCCAGGTCCTTGGTCGTCCCGAGATCGCAGAGATTGCGAATCCGCACATGAGGGATGCCGTCGTGATCGTGGAAACGGGCCACGACCTCCCATTCGGCCGAGACGGAGACCTGGCGAAACCGGGCACCGAGCCGAATTCCGCGTGCATCCGTGGGCGGACGGGCAGTTCTTGGGATCAATTGCCTCATCCATGCGGATGTGGCCCAAGCGGACGGTCCCCAGATGGACATGACAATGCCTCGGCATTCGCGCTGCGATCGCCGATCAATGATGCAGATTTACTTCTATTCCGTGAAGTATACAGAGGTCTTATCTAAATTTTTAATTGGAATCCTGGGCGAATAACATTTCAGAAACCCAATGTCCGGAAAATAAACCGTGCAAAGACGCGTTCTGCGACGCAAACCCGGCAACATCAATTGATGTAATGTTCGATCGTCTCAATCAGTTTGGAAATCTTGACCGGCTTGGGCAGGTAACCCTCGCAACCACACTTGCGGATCCGCTCCTCGTCGCCGCGCATGGCGAAGGCGCTGACTGCAATCACCGGTATATGACGCAATTGCTCACTGCTCTTGAGGTTTCGCGTCACCTCGATGCCGGACATGCCCGGAAGCTGGATATCCATGAGGATGAGATTGGGCGCCGCAGTGCGGGCGAGTTCTAGGGCCTGGGCGCCGTCATGTGTCTCGACGCACTCGTAGCCGTGAGCCTGCAGCACGTGGCGAAACACTTTCATATTCAGCTCGTTGTCTTCGACAACGAGGATTCTCTTGCCCAATGGCACCCCCACCACCAACCCCTCGCACATTCAACCATACGTGGTAGAGGCCGTGTCCCTGAAATATTCACAATCATTTAGATCATCCGAACGGAAAAATCTACCGAATGGCCGCAAGAATACAAGGCCCGTCGCGGGCTCCGTTGATGGATTCGACCCTTTTCGCTTCGCTTGCGCCGTGGCGCGAGCGAACGCATCCTAAAACCGGCACTTCAGTGCCAAAACCACGCTGCAAAAAAAGGATCGGGAGATGAGCAAGATCGAGGCGACTGCTGTCGCGCTTCAAGAAGGCTCCACGGAAGAGGTCACTCGTTTAGCGGTCGGAGGAAACCGGCCGCGACCGCTAACCGCGCTGCACCGGCCCAAGGCCGACCACTCGCTGTTCGAAGCGACCTATGATGAATTCGAAACCGCATACGACCCGCATGCTCGGATTCTATGGCAATACATGCGGCCGATGGGTCGGCCCAGCTATACGCAGGGTTTGTTGCGCGACGTCGCGCATTATCAGAGCCGCCTTGCCGAAGCGCTCGCCGATGTCGATGAGGGCCCCGACTACCCCTTGCGCTATACGGTTTTCGGCTCCGGCACCCCGGGTGTCTATAACCTGGGGGGCGACCTGCCACTTTTCGCGCGACTGATTCGGGACCAGGACCGCGCGGGCCTGCGCCGTTATGCCTATGCCTGCGTCGAGCCGCTGCAGTTCCGGGCGACCAACCTGGACCTTCCGGTGATCAGCATCTCGCTGGTCCAGGGGGACGCTTTGGGCGGCGGGTTCGAATGCGCCCTGGCCGACGATGTCATCATCGCCGAGCGGAGCGCGAAGTTCGGCTTTCCGGAGATCCTGTTCAATCTGTTCCCCGGCATGGGCGCATACAGCTTCCTGAGCCGTCGCATCGCGCCGAGTCAGGCCGAGCGGATGATGCTCAGCGGCCGGATCTACAGCGCCGACGATCTCTATGAAATGGGCATCGTAGACGTGGTCGCCGAGGACGGCGCCGGCGAGGACGCGGTCTACGACTATGTCGAACGCGTCGATCGGTCCTTCGAGGGGACTCGCGCGATCTACGGCGCGCGCCGGATCGTCAACCCTGTGACCTTGGAAGAGATGAAGGCCGTGACCGACCTCTGGGTCGAGACCGCGCTGAAACTCGATCGTTCCGATCTGAGAAAGATGGAGCGACTGGCCGCGGCCCAGGACCGGCGCATGAAAACGCAGCGAGAGCGCAAGGCCGCGCGGGCTTAAACCGCGCGACCCGATCCGGAGCAGCCAGCGCAAGCGGGGGAATCTCGGCCGGTCAGGAAGACGGTCGCAGGTTCTCCCGCCGCTCCGAAAGGTAGCGTGCGATCGCCGCTTGGTATTGCGCCAGTTCCTCACGCAACCGCTGCACGTGCATCGGGCCATTGCGCACGACCTCGCTTCGTCCGATGCCACCGAGACCGCAACACACGCGCACGATCCTCGCGGCGCCCACGTTGGACGAACTGCTGCGCAGCGCGTGAAGCGAATCGCGGAACCCCTGCACGTCTCCATCCAGGACCGTGCTGTCGAGCTCTCCGAACACCACACCGCAATCCTGGACATAATCGCGGATCACCTCGACCAGGAAGTCCCCGTCCGTGCCGAGATTCTCCAGTTCCTGAAGGGCCCGCACTTCCAGGATCGCCTGGCCGTCGCTCTGGAATTTCGGATGCTTGGATATGTCGGTCACGCGGCGATCCGCATACTCGTCTTCCATGTCCTCAGGATCGTCGGTCCGTTCCGATTCCTCGGCCGCCGTTTCTGAGTCTTCGACCAGGGAATCGATCACAGCCAACAACCGCCCAGGATCGACCGGTTTGATGACATGGGCGTCCATCCCGGCGTCCTCGCAAGCCTCTCGAGCTTCGAGCGTCGCGTCGGCCGTGAGCGCCACGATCGGCAGGTGCGGCTCCCCCAAATGGGCGAAGCGGTACAGCTTGCTCACGTCGAGGCCGCTGGTCCCGGGCATGTTGAGGTCGAGCAGAGCAAGGTCGAACTCCATTTCCTCCAGCGCGTCCAGGGCCTTGTCGCCGTCGCCGACCACATAGGCTTTGTGGCCGGCGCGCTCGAGTATCTTGGCCGTGACCTTGCGATTCACCGGATTGTCCTCGGCCACCAGAATCCGGAGTCCGCGCCGGCCCGGCCGGTCGAAATCATAGGCACGCTCCCGCTCGCCCGACCCACCAGGGCCGAAAGCCCGCACGGCATGGATGAAGGTCCGGAACTCTTCCGGCGCCACGGGGCGGGTAAGAACGGACAAGGCCTGTTCTCCCGGAAACTCGCGATCGACCTTGGTCTCTCCCGGAGTCGCCAAAAAACCGAAGGTGAAATGGCCGGCGTTGTCGACGAGAGACAGGGTTTCGCAAGCCTCCTTCGGCGCGACGCCCTGATCGCGCGGATCGATGAGCACAAGGTGACGATGACGATCCTCGGCGGCAGTGTTCTCGACCTCGTCGCACATCGCCGCAAGGGACGGCGCATAGGCAAGGCGAACGCCATGGGCGGCGCAAAGGTCGCGCATTTCC
>JABIRQ010000319.1 GCA_018699755.1 Rhodospirillaceae bacterium
CCCCAGCAGGGTCAGGATCGCCAGCCAGCGATGCTGGAACTGGACCATCGCGGCGTTCTCGAAATGGTTCAGCCAGGCTGGGCTCAGGGCCAGGGCCTCGCCCGGCAACAACTGGCCGCCCATCAGGGGAAAGCTGTTGTAGATGAAGCCCGCGTCCAGGCCCGCGACCAGACCGCCCGCGAGGGTCACGACGAAGACCAGCAGGGTCAGGCCATGGGCCAGGCGGCGCGGCCCCTCGACGATCAGATCGGCCGTCGCCAGCCGGTTCGGATACAACAGGTCGAGCGCAGTGCGCAGCAGCAGGGCGTAGATCAGCACGGCCAGGCCCAGATGGGCGGTCAGGCGGTAGTGGCTGACATCGGGCCGATCGACCAGCCCGCTCTTGACCATGTACCAGCCGAGCACGCCCTGCAGTCCGCCGAGCACGAACAGCCCCGTGAGGCGCGGGGCCAGGCCGGACGGGATGCGCCGCAGGGCGAGCAGGACCAAGAAGGGGACGAGAAAGGCGACGCCGATCAGCCGACCCCAGACCCGGTGCAGGTATTCCCACCAGAAGATCGCCTGGAATTCGCCCAGGGTCATGCCCCGGTTGAGCTGCTGGTATTCCGGGAACTGCTTGTATTGCTCGAAGGCAGCCTGCCATTCGGCCGCGCCCATAGGCGGGATCCAGCCGAGCAGCAGGTTCCATTCGACGATCGAGAGCCCGGCATGCATCAGTCGGGTGATACCGCCGATCACAACCATGGCGAAGACCAGGGCTGCGACCGTCAGAAGCCAGACGGCGACCAGCCGTGCGTCTCGCCGGACGGCGAGATGGGTGCCGAAGGGGTCGGGAGTGGAGGGTGGCTGCATGCCTTGCATCTCCGTGCTGCCCGCGCGTTCCTGGACCCGCCGCTTGCGCCGCAAGCCGCCTGTTAGAGCGTCATGTGCCGTGCCCGGGCCGCGCGCTCGATCGCGGCGGCGGACAGGCGGTCGATCCCCAACCGATGGCGGATCATCTCGAGCAGGCGGATTTCCTCCTGGCTCAAGGTATCGTCTGCCGCGGCCACGTCGCAGGCGAAGGCATAGGCCGTCTCGTGCAGCTTGCGGGGCAGCGCTTCCTTGATCTCCCCAAGGGTCGCGTCGAGGGCGTTGTCCGCCTGAAGCCGTTCGGCGCAATCGCGCGCGACCGTGGTCAGGCGCTCGGCGTCGAAGCCTTTGAAGATCGGCATGGTGCTCACCATGTCGCCGATCCTGCGCAGCTCCGCGTCCGACATCTCGTTATCGGCGGCGGAGACCAGGACCATGGTGTAGATCAGGGCTTCTTCGTGGGAGATCACGGTTTCCGAACCTCGGGCGTTGGACTCGATTGGGGGAGGCGGCGATTTAGCCCGCCGAATCGGGCGGGAGTATGACGAAGCCCTCCCAAGGCGGCAAGACCGCCCTACCGATGGCCCGCGAGCAGGTCGCCGACGATATCGACGGCTTCCTTGAGACCGGTGCGCTGGACCTCGACCCCCTCGGGAAAGGCCCCGGCGAGGCGCGACGGCATCATCGGGTCGAGCATCACGAAGACGCCCCGATCGTCGGCCCGGCGCACCAGGCGGCCGAAGGCCTGCTTCAGGCGCAGGCGGGTCAGCATGTCGTCATAGCCCCGCCCGCCGAAGCGCGCCTTGCGCGCCCTGTGCAGGATGTTGGGGCGCGGCCAGGGCACCCGGTCGAAGACGATCAGGCGCAGCGACGCACCGGGCACGTCGACCCCGTCGCGCACGGCATCCGTGCCCAGCAGGCAGTGGTTCCGCTCCGCTCGGAAAATTTCTATCAGAGTCGAAACATCCAACCCGTCGACATGCTGGGCCAACAGGGTGAGGTCCGCCCGCTCCAGTGGTTCGGCGATCCGGTCATGCACCGCGCGCAGCCGGGCGATCGCGGTGAACAGGCCGAGGGCCCCGCCGCCTGCCGCCTCGAAAAGCGCGCGATAGGCGCCCGCGACCTGGCCCAGGTCGTCCTTGCGCACATCGCCGACCACCACGACCCGCGTATGCGCGGGATAATCGAAGGGCGAAGCCACCGCCGCCCGGACCGGCGGGTCGGGCAGGTGGGCGGCGCCGGTGCGGGCCTCCGCCGCCAGCCAGTTGGCCTCGGCGTCCTCGGTGCCGTCGCGCAGGGTGGCGCTGGTCGCCAGCAGGCCCTGGGCGCGCGAGCCGAGCTCGTTGGCGAAGGGAATGGTCGGATCGATCCAATGACGGTGCATGCCGACATCGCGGTCCCGGCCCTGGATGCGCTCGACCGCGAACCAGTCGACGAAGGCCTCCGGCGTCTCGGCGGCCAGGGCGGTCAGCATGTCGCGCCAGGCGCCGATCTGCAGTTCGCCCCGGCGCAGCAGCCCGCGGCAGATCGCCTCGATCCGCTGGCGGGTCGCCGTGTCCAGCTCCGCCGCCTCGTCTTCCAGCCGCTTGGCCAGGCGGACGGCCAGGCGCTGCAGCGGCTCGGCGAGCGCCGCCAAGGCGCGGCCCAGGGCGGCGGCTTCGTCGAGCAGCCCGTCGACCGGCTCGATCGCCTCGCATTCGATGCTGTAGGGGTTGTTGGCATGGGGCGCGCGGGCATAGACCTGCTGGCGCAGGCGGGCCAGGAAGACCTCGGCCGGTCCGTCCCCGCCGCCACCCGGACTCTCCGTCTCCAGGCGTTGCAGCCAGCCCGGGCCCGGCAGGGTGCGGGCCGCACGCTCCGCCGCCTCGATAGCCTCCATAGACGGTGCATCGTCGAGGGCAAGGTCGCCGGCGCGCCGGCGCAGGCCCCGGGCCCGGCTGCCCCGCCGGCCTTCCGCGCCCAGCACCCAGCGCCGCAGTTCGGCCATCTCCAGGCCTGACAGATGGCTGGAGAAGGCCGAATCGGCGGCGTCGAAGATGTGATGCGCCTCGTCGAAGACATAGCGTTGGGGCACGTTGGAATCGTCGACCCCGCCCAGGGCGGCCTGGATCATCACCAGGGCGTGGTTGGCGACGACGATCTCGGCCCGCCGGGCGCGGCGCACGCTGCGCTCGATGAAGCATTTGTGATAGTGGCTGCAGGCCGAATAGATGCATTCGCCCCGGCTGTCCGCCAGGCCGAAGGTCTGCGCCCGGCCCAGCAGGCCGGCCAGCCAGGTCGGAAAATCGCCCCCCACCATGTCGCCGTCCCGGGTCGCTCCGGCCCAGCGCGCCATCAGTCCGACCGCGACGGCGCTGCGCGCCTGCATCCTGGCCCCGCCCACGGCCTCTTCCAGGTTCAGCAGACAGAGATAGTTTTCGCGCCCCTTGCGGATCACCACCTTGCGCGCCTTCTCCTCGCGCTGGGGGAACAGGCGGTCGAGCTCGCCGTCGATCTGGTGCTGCAGGTTGCGGGTATAGGTGCTGATCCAGACCGGGCCCTGGTTGCGTTCTGCCCAGAGGCTGGCGGGGGCGATATAGCCCAGGGTCTTGCCGACCCCGGTGCCGGCTTCGGCGATCACCATATTGGGTGCGCCGGGATGCTCGCGTGGCGCGAAGGCGGGGGTGACGGCGGCGGCGTAGTCGGCCTGCTGGGGCCGCTCTTCCGAATCCGCGCCCAGCAGCTCGGCCAGCCTGCGCCGTGCGTCCGCCGGATCGACCGGCCGGTCGCCCGGCGTCGGCTCGGGCGCGTGTTCGCTCCATTCCGGCAGGCGCCGCCAGACGGCGAGGCCGGGGGCGTCGGGCCGGACTTCGCCCTGGGCCGCGTGTTCCAACGCGGCCATGACGAATTTTCCCCAGGGCCAGCCGCCCTCGGCCATGGGCCGGGCGATTTCGGCCAGCTCGGCGGGGTCCTCCTCGCCGTCCTGGTCGGCCAATTCGGCGATCAGGGCCTCGGCGGCATGCAACAGGGTCGCGGCCTCCGCGGCCGGGTCGGTTCCGGGCGGATCCAGGTCGAGGGCCGCGGCCAGGCCGCGCGGCGTGGGCACGCAAAACCGCGCCGGCCGGGCGAAGGCGTAGAGTTCGAGCAGGTCGAGGGCCTGGAAGGATTCGATGCCCAGCCGGCGGGCCGTCGCGGGCATGTGGCAGACGATCGGCGCGGCGCCCGCGCGCAGGCGTCGGGCGGCCTCGTCATGGCCGACCGCCTC
>JABIRQ010000261.1 GCA_018699755.1 Rhodospirillaceae bacterium
ATTGTGCCGCTCGGGCCGCATCTTGATGTCGAGCCACCCCTGCTTGGCGGCACCGGAAATGGTCGCATCGATATCGAGCTCGTCCGCCGCGCCTTCGCGCGCGAAGCGGCGCAGCCGACGCAAGGCCATCTTGATGTTGCGCGTGCCCAGTTCCTTGGTGTTGTCGAGATTCTTGAACTCGCGCTTGTCCCAGACCTTGACCGCCCGGTTGTTGCGGTTGTCGTCTTGGCCGATGCGGATGCCCTCGGGATTGTAGCCATAGGCGCCGAAGGGCGAGGTCCCCGCCGTGCCGATCCATTTGGAGCCGCCCTGGTGGCGCTTCTTCTGCTCGGCCAGGCGCTGCTTCAGGGTCTCCATCAGCTTGTCCCAGCCGCCCAGGGCCTCGATCTGCGCCTTCTCCTCCTCGGTCAGGGTCTTCTCGGCCAGGCGCTTGAGCCAGTCCTCCGGCACCTCGCCGAAGATTTCCTCGATGCTCATGTCGAGGCCTCGGAAGCAATGGCCGAAGACCCGGTCGAACTTGTCCAGGTTGCGCTCGTCCTTCACCAAGGCGGCGCGGGAAAGATAGTAGAAGTCGTCGACCGATTCGTTCGCCAGCCCCTTCTCCACCGCGCCCAGCAGGGTCAGATACTCCATCAGCGAGACCGGCACCCCGGCCCCGCGCAGGGTTACGAAGAAATCGACGAACACGCCGTTTCCCCCTTCTTCAATTCCCCCGCTCGCGCCGGGCCAGGAAGGCCAGGCGTTCGAGCTGGTGGACGTCCTGCTCGTTCTTCACCAGGGCGCCGTGCAGCGGCGGCAGGAAATCCTTCACGTCCTTGGCGCGCAGGGCCTCGGGCGGAATATCCTCGGCGACCAGCAGCTTGATCCAGTCGAGCAGTTCCGAGGTCGAGGGCTTCTTCTTCAGGCCCGGCACCTCGCGCACCTCGTAGAAGGCGCCCAGCGCCTCGCGCAGCAGCAGCTTCTTGATATCGGGATAATGGACCTCGACGATCGCGGCCATCGTGTCGGGATCGGGGAAGCGGATGTAGTGGAAGAAGCAGCGACGCAGGAAGGCGTCGGGCAGCTCCTTCTCGTTGTTCGAGGTGATGACCACGATGGGCCGCTCGGCCGCCGTGATCGTCTCCTTGGTCTCGTGAACGTAGAATTCCATGCGGTCGAGTTCCTGCAACAGGTCGTTGGGGAATTCGATATCCGCCTTGTCGATCTCGTCGATCAGCAGGACCGGCCGGTCTCCGGCCGTGAAGGCCTCCCACAGCTTGCCCCGGACGATGTAGTTGCGGATGTCATGCACCCGCTCGTCGCCGAGCTGGGAATCGCGCAACCGCGCGACCGCATCGTATTCGTAGAGCCCGTGCTGGGCCTTAGTGGTCGACTTGATATGCCATTCGATCAGGAGCCGCCCGAGGGAGTCCGCGATCTCATGGGCCAGGATCGTCTTGCCCGTCCCCGGCTCGCCCTTGATCAGAAGGGGCCGCTCCAGGGTGATGGCGGCGTTGACCGCGACCAGCAGATCCTCGGTCGCGACATAGCTCTCGGTGCCGGCGAAACGCATGACGGGCTCCTATGGGGAAACGGGCGCGCGGACCTTAGAAAGCGCCCGCCACGCAATCAAGACGCGGGCGATCGAGGGCCATGGTTGCGGGCGAAGGCCGCCAGGTGGAAGGCTCCGGCGGCGGCGGGGTAGCGCCATTCGGGACCGACCGGGCAGGCGGCGCGGGCCAGGCAGCCGCCCTCCCGGCACCCTTGCCCCTCGGGCGCATGGACATGGGCCGCGCAGGCCGGCACGTCGTAGCCCGCCCCGGTGAAGGCCCCGACCGGGCAAGTCGAAAGGCAGGGCCGGGTCGCGCAGCTCTCGCAGGGACTTGCCGTCTCTACGCGGGGCGGCAAGGGCAACCGCTCGGCGAAGAGGAACGCGGCGCGGTAGGCATGCCACAACCCGTAGTCCGGATGAATCAAGACACCGAGTGGCGACGGCGCGACCGGCTCCGCCCGCATCGCCCAGCGCTGGAAGGGCGCATAAGGCGGGCCGTCACTCGGAAAGACGATATGCGCGCCGAGGTCCGCCGCGATCGGCGCCAGCACCGATTTCGTCCAATCATCCAACGGATCGTGCCCGGCCGGTTCCGGCACGGCCGCCGCGAAAGCCGCCCACAGCGCGCCGCCGGCATTGCCGATCATGACCACGGTGCCGATC